>NZ_JBNNUW010000028.1:0-61073 GCF_050280125.1 Lysinibacillus sp. NPDC093692 | reverse complement strand
GAGGATGAAAATACTTCTTTGAACGATGAAGGGATGACTAATGTACCCAAAATTGCCGATGATTTTGGTATTGTAGATCGTGGTAATGGTGTTGCTATTGAAGAATATTACGGTGAAAAAAAGGATGTTGTCATTCCCGATGAAATCAATGGTGAATCAGTTGTAGAAATAGGAAACAAAGCATTTTATAAAAAATACATCACAAGTGTAACAATTCCATCAAGCGTGACAACGATAGGAGATTCAGCATTTGCTTCTAATTTATTGAAAAGAGTGGAAATCCCCTCAAATGTGACAACGATAGGAGATTCAGCATTTGCTTCTAATCTATTAAAAAGAGTGGAAATCCCCTCAAGCATGACAATGATAGGAAACTCTGTATTTGCTTCTAATCTATTAACAAATGTAGAAATCCCCTCAAGTGTGACAACGATAGGAGAGATGGCGTTTTATCACAATGAATTAAAAAGTGTGAATATCCCCCCAAATGTGACAACGATAGGAGAGCAAGCATTTAAGATAAATAAATTAGAAAGTGTAGAAATCCCCTCAAGTGTGACTACGATAGAAAAGGGAGTATTTGCTTTTAATCTATTAAAAAGAGTAGAAATTTCCCCAAACGTGTCAACGATAAGAGAGGGTGCATTTTATGAAAATAAATTAGAAAGTATAGAAATTCCATCAAGCGTGACAACGATAGGATCTAGAGCATTTATGTTTAATCAATTAACGAGTGTAAAAATTCCCCCAAAGGTTACAACGATAGAAAAGGATGTATTTTCTTGGAATAAATTAGAAAGTATAGCCATCCATGAAAACGTAACAACAATAGAAGAGAGCGCATTTGCTGCTAATGAATTAACAAATGTAACCATCCCACCAAAGGTGACAACAATAGCAGATGAGACGTTTAGTGGTAATGAATTAGAAAATGTAGCCATCCACGAAAACGTGACAATGATAGGAAAAGCTGCATTTTATAATAATAAATTAAAAAATATATATATCCCACCAAGTGTGACAAGAATAGGATCTTATGCATTTATGTTCAATCATTTAGAAAGTGTAGTAATCCCACCAAATGTAACGGAGATAGAAGAATTTTCATTTTATGATAATAAATTAACAAGTGTAAAAATCCCATCAAACGTGACATCAATAGGAGACTATGCATTTATAAAGAATCAATTAACAAACGTAGATATCCCGTCAAGCGTGACAACAATAGGAAAGAGAGCATTTCGTTCTAATCCATTAGAGGTTGTAAACTTTAATGGAGATCATAATTTCCAATGGGATAAAGAGGAGTATCCTTTTGCTCCGTATAAGGAGGGTGAGAAATATTTCCTCGGGTGGTTTGAAGATAAAGATTCTACGAGAAAGTGGAATTACTCTGTCACTAAACCAATGACTATTTATGCTAAGTGGAGGATGTTTGTCAAGTTTGATTCCAATGGAGGAAGCGAAGTGCCAACTCAACCGGTAGTGTATGGCGAATTAACAGAAGCTCCTACCACTCCAGTAAAAGAAGGCTACACATTTGAAGGTTGGCATAAAGATGAAGATCTAACAGAAGTATGGAATTTCGATCAAAATGTAGTGAAAAAAGATATTACGTTATTCGCTAAATGGTCGAAAGTAAGCTATATCGTTACGTTTGATACGAATGGCGGAAGCGCAGTCTCATCTCAAGTAGTGGGATATAACGAATTAGTGAAAGCACCAAGCACACCTAATAAGGAAGGCTATACATTTGGCGGCTGGCATAAAGATGAAGAATTGACAATACCATGGGATTTTGCAAAAGACGTCGTGACAAAAAACGTTACTTTATATGCGAAATGGACAAAGGATAACACTTCGGGTGGGGGCTCAGGTGGCTCTGGCGGAGGTTCATCCAACTATCAAGTCATTTTTGACTCTAATGGTGGAAATAAAGTACCATCCCAAACAGTAGGCTATAACGACCTCCTGAAAGTCCCAACTACTCCAGTGAAAGACGGTTATGAATTTATTGGCTGGCATAAGGATGCGGAACTTAAAAATACATGGGACTTTACGAAAGATAAAGTAACGGCAGACATAACTTTGTATGCGAAGTGGAAAAAGGATGATGTGTCAGAAGTTGATTATATTGTTACTTTTGATTCAAACGGAGGCAGTAAAATTCTATCCCAAACAGTAGCGTATAAAGCTTTAGTGAAAGCTCCCTCTAATCCAACGAAGGAGGGCTATCTATTTATCGGCTGGTATAAAGATGAAAAATTCACAAAGGCATGGGATTTTGCAAAAGATGTCGTATCAAAAAATCTAACGTTATATGCGCGATGGATGAAGGATAGTAAGCGCTGTGACATTACTTTCAAGGATATTGATCATAACTGGGCGCAAGATATGATTAAAGAAGTTGCCAAGCGATGCATTATTATAGGTTACCCAGATGGCACTTTTCGACCGAATGATATAATTCAACGTCAACATGTGGTGCTTATGATTGATCGTGCATTACAACCAGCATCAATTCGAGACGCTGTATCCTTTTTAGATGTCCCTAAAAGTCATGTAAATTATGAACAAATTACACGACTACAAAGAGCGGGTATCGTGGACGGTTCAAATGGAGCATTCCGACCAAACGCTTCTATAACACGTGCTGAAATGGCGAAAGTGATCGTGATTGCATTTGGCTTAACGCCAGAAGGCAATAGTACATTCAAAGATGTCGACTCATCACACTGGGCGAGTGAATATATTGCCGCTCTAGCGGATCATAACATTGCACTAGGTGATGAAAACGGTAATTTCAGACCAAATGACAACTTAACTCGAGCACAATTTACAGCGATTATGTATCGAGCACTTGGTTTATAAGTCTTACCATAAAGGGAGATGTATCATAATTTGATACATCTCTTTTTCTGAAAAGCCCCAAATTATAATTAGGGGAGGTATTTTAAAAAGTATGTCATGTTTATAAGTTACCTTGGAGCGCAAGCGAAGCGGCTCATCAAACGCCCCCAGGAAAGCGCTCAGTCGGAACGGAAATCAACCCTTCACTTTGTCAAAGAGTTATTTACCTTCATAACATAATAGTTTCTCAACAACAAAAAGGAGGCTACGTTTTTAAACGTAACCTCCTTTTTAAAATTAACTATTTAACAAGTAATGCTTCAATTTCCTCAGCATGAATTGGCTTACTAATATAGTAACCTTGAATCGCATCACAGCCATAAGCCATTAAAAGATCTGCTTGTTCAGCCGTTTCGACACCTTCAGCGACAACTTTAAGTTCCATAGATTTTCCGAGTTGTACCATACCGTTCATAAGCTTTTGGGTTTTCTCAGATTTTAATAGAGAACTTGTAAATGTTTTATCGATTTTCAATGTATCTATCGGTAGAATTTGCATATATCTGAATGAGCCATATCCGGTACCGAAATCATCTAGTATAAAGGAGACTCCCTCATTTTCAAGCTTACGCATTTGCTTTGTAATAGAGGTAGCAGCCTCTGCTTCAAGAGCAAACTTCTCTGTAATTTCGATTTGAATAAGATTTGCAGGACAGCCCGTTTTCGCTAATGTTTCAAGAATAGACTGCGCCATGTTTTTATCACGGAATTCGCGTACAGAAGAGTTAATAGATACTTTTAAATTTAGACCAGCTTTTTTCCAGATGAGAGCCTGTTCACAAGCTTTTTCTATCATAAAGGAACCGATATTATTAATAAGACCCGTTTCCTCCGCAATTGGAATGAGCTCATCTGGTGAGACAACGCCTATTACTTCATCTTCCCAACGAACTAGTGCTTCTACAGCTGTGATTTTACCTGAAGTAACATCAATTTGCGGCTGATAAAGGACTTTTAGATTTTTTTGGTCAAGAGCCTGAAGTAAACGTTTTTCAATTAAAGCTTTACGATTTAATGCTTTATGTGTTGCTTTGGATAGGGAGACGATTTTATCGCCACCGGCCTCACGGACAGTTGTAATAGTAGCAATAGATGCCTTCATTAGTTGGGAGAATGTAGTTTGATCCTCTGGATAACGTGTAATTCCGCCGCTAATAGAAATAGGGACAGCTACATTACTGTTATAAATTGGATGTTGTTGTAAGTAAGACAGGAAGCCTTGAATAAACCATTCACTTAATGGTGTAATTACGACAAAATCATTTTCGTTAATACGTGCCATCGTGCTATCTTGGAAGTACATTTTTATACGATTTGTAAACTCTACAATAAGACTTTGGTCAATTTGCTGATCATGTAATTCTTTTAATGTATAAAATTTATCAATACTTAAATAGACGAAAGAGAAGTGTCTTTCATCCTCAATCATGTTGGAAATCACTTTTTCGAGACGATGTGCATTCATAAGACCTGTTTCTGTATCGATATAAGCGATTTTCTCAAGCTGATGCTGTATGGACTTAGACTTCGTGATATCCTTTTCAATCAATAAAAATTGTTGCTCATTTATTTCGATATCAAATGTTGGGATAGCCGTGAGTAGTACCCAATAAGATTGACCTGTTTTTGTAACTTTTTCGATTTCGCCTTGCCACGTTTGGCCATTGTTTAAATTACGCCAAATGGTAGTTGTAATCTTTTCGCTTTCTTTATTATCAGGGAATAGCTGCCAGAACGTTTTACCAATCACACGTTTTGGTGTCCACTGACTCGTTTTTAGAAATTCAGCATTACATTCTAAAATGAACCCATCATGATCTAGTGCTACGGTCATAAATGTTGAGTCTAAACCTTGTTTTAATTTTGCGAGAGTACCGCAGTTTGAGACAGAATTAATCATTAATTCTGGTAGCATAAACATCATAAGGATGAAACGCTCTCCTTGTTCAGTAAATGGTTTAGCTAGCAGCGCTGAGTTAATTTCTTCGTTTGTATACGTTTTCAGTTGGATTTGATTGATATACGTACTGTCATCATTTTGTAAAATGGTTTGAAATTTTTCTAATGAAAGCTGACGTAGTAAATTTTCGTGAATGAATGAAGCGGTATGTTCTTTAATAGTAGTAGCTGAAAAACCAAATAGCTGTTCAGCAAGCTTTCCCAAATGTATAACTTGTCCATCTTGATTCATGACAATTGCAGGAAAAGGAAGTGAATTTAAATAATGTTCATCAATGGTAAATAATTTATGCATATGACTCATGATTATTCGATCTCCTTGAGTAATCTATATATACTATTATTATAGTTAATTATCAGGAATTAGTCATTATGAATATGATTGTAAATATTTGATAATAAAAAATATAAGGACTTTTTTAACGAAAAACATGGAAAGATTTGAAGAAAAATAACATTTTTTAGTATATATATAGGAAGTGAGTAGTATATGTGACATTTAAAAGAAATGGTATTTATTAGCTCTGGTTCATGTTATAGGTAGCGATGGACCTTTTTAATGTTTTATCGGTTGCAGGTATTATATTATTTACATATTGATATTTTACTAAAAAAGGTATTTCGTCATTTGCCAGCAACCAACTGAAGTATTGCTGTATTCGTTATCTCGTTACAATTTTTGGTACTTATATTGCTTATGTCTCTTTTAGTTTAAAGAAAGGGTTACCAAAATATCAAGTAATAGGGATTATGGATACACGAATAGGTTTTTTTCTCCTACTAACGAATGCTTCATTTGATGCTTTCAGGGTTAGTAGCAAAGTCTTATTATGGGGAGTAGCGGTTTTCCTACTACACATTGTATTCAGGGCGCTTCTACTTGTTATCAGTTGGGGAAGCTTATATAACTTGTGGCTCGTTTTCATAGATTTTAAGGTTACATGCTTTATGACCGCTTTAATATGTTTTAGTTAATACGCATCCTATCTATTATTGCACCGGCTAACAGCGATGGTGATTGCAGTTATTGTGTTTAGTCCATCGTTAACTTGCTTGTGCAACATGGCTTTCTATAGGTGAAGGAAAAGTAAAAAATACAGTATGGGGTTCCTTGTTATAGTTAAGTTTATGGAACGCCTTTATAAAGAACGAGGGGGAAGAATATGAAAGAAGTTTTTTCCTATGTAAAGCCTTATAAATGGACAGCATTAATCGCATTTAGTTTAATGCTGTTGGAATTGTTTGTGGAGCTCGCGCAGCCACTGATTATGGCGAAAATTATAGATGATGGAGTACGTGCTCAAAATCAAGGGATGATTTGGCAATGGGGAATGGTGTTACTGACCTTATCTTTCGTAGCTTTTATAGCTGGTGTCGTTAATTCATATTTTTCATCACATACAGCACAGAGTTTCTCTTATGATTTACGTAATGCGTTGTTTGAAAAAATACAATCCTTTACATTAGCTACTTATCAAAAATTCTCAACGGCGTCTCTTATTACAAGATTAACGAATGATGTAACGCAAGTTCAGACTGTGCTATTTATGAGTTTGCGTATTATGCTTCGTGCACCACTTGCTGTTATTGGTAGCATCATTATGGCTTTTGTTGTAAACGCTAAACTAGCGCTGTTTTTAGTTATTGGCGCACCGATTATTTTTATTTTTCTTATTGTTATGGTGGCAAAAGGTGTGTCTTATTTTGGACGTGTGCAAAAGAGAGTCGATCGTTTGAATCGAGTACTACAGGAAAATTTACAGGCTATTCGATTGGTGAAAGCTTATTTACGAGGTGCCTATGAAGCCTCGCGTTTTGATGAAGTGGCCTCACGCTTAAAAATAGATACAGTAAAAGCTCTACGCACAATGGAATATATTATGCCTGTATTGTTATTCATTATGAATATGAGTCTACTTGCAGTGCTGTGGTTTGGGACAAAACAAATAGGGTCCGGTACAACACCACTTGGAGATGTAGTGGCCATTGTCAATTATGCAATGCGTATGACAGGCGCGTTTTCGATGTTTGCCTTTATTATTATTTTTTATGCGCGTGCAAAAGCTTCAGCAGAGCGAATGGCAGAAGTCCTTTCGACTGAAAATGAGATTGAACTACCATCATTTTCAGAGAAAACATCGAATGATTTAAACTTCGGAGAATTAGCTTTTGAGCATGTAAGCTTTACGTATCCTGGGGGAGACACGCCTGTACTTTCCGATGTAAGCTTCCGAGTGAAATCGGGTGAAAAGCTGGCCATTATGGGGGTAACAGGTGCAGGGAAATCAACGCTATTACAGCTTATCCCACGTTTCTACGATGTGACAGAAGGTAAAATCGTAGTAGAGGGGAAAGATGTGCAGCAATGGGATTTACAAGAGCTGCGCGAAACGATCGGCTATGTTCCGCAACAGTCTTTATTATTTACAGGAAGCATTGCTGATAATGTTCGTTGGGGCGATGCAGAGGCTGACATGGATGCAGTGTTACACGCTACCATGCAAGCACAAATCCATGCTTCTGTGGAAGATTTCCCAAATGGTTACGAAACAAGAGTCGGTCAGAAGGGTGTCAATCTTTCGGGTGGTCAAAAACAAAGATTGTCGATTGCAAGAGCGTTATTAAGAAAAGGACATATATTGATGCTTGATGATAGTACGAGTGCGCTTGATGTGAAAACGGAGCAGGCATTATGGGAGGCGTTGAGTGAAGAACAAGCAACAATGTTAGTCGTCACTCAAAAAATTCGCACAGCGAAAGGCGCACATCGTATTTTACTCATCGATGCCGGAAAAGTAGTCGCATATGGGACGCATGAAGAGCTTCTGCAAACGTCAGCGCTCTATAAAAAAATCGCAATCTCCCAACAGGAGGTGGAGGAATAATGGGATTTTTCCAAAAACCTTTTGGCTATGAGCCGATTTTGACGAAGGATGATGTGAAGCAAACGGTTAAGAAAAAGAAGGGACCTCGTGCGACAAATTGGAAAAGTACACTGCTACGTTTATGGAAAATAGTTGATGAACAACGTGTACTACTACTGACCGTACTGTTACTTGTTTTGGTGAGTTCCGTGTTGGCTCTTCTTGGGCCATATGTAATTGGTAAAATGATTGACATGTACGTAACGCACGGGGAGCTGGCAGGATTAGAGAAGGGGATTATGCTGTTAATCGGCATATATGCTTTATTAGCCGTATCGTTATTTTTACAAAACTATTGGATGATTGGTATTGCCCAGCAAACCATTTATAGATTACGAACGAGTGTATTTGAGCATTTCCAAAGACTGCCGATTGCTTTTTTTGATCGTCGTCAGCATGGAGAAATAATGAGTCGGATGACGAATGATATTGAAGCTGTTAGCTCCACATTAAATAGCTCCTTTATTCAAGTGTTTTCGAGTGTATTAACACTGACGGGAACAGTCATCATCATGCTAAGTTTAAGCCCTTTACTAACGGTATTAACAATGACGATTATACCGATTATGTTTTGGGCGATACGTTGGATTACACGGAGAACTGCACCATTATTTAAGGAACAGCAAGCAGCCATAGGAGCTCTAAATGGCATGATTGAAGAAACGATTTCGGGCCAGAGAATTGTGAAAGCTTTCTCGCAAGAAGAACGAATGAAAGAGGAGTTTCGCGAAAAAAGTATAAGATTAAAAAGAACGGGCTTTTGGGCACAGACATACTCTGGCTATATTCCAAAGGTCATGAACTTTTTAAACAATATGAGCTTTACAATTGTAGCTGGTATTGGCGGTGTACTTGCTCTTTATGGGCATGTATCCATCGGCGTCATTGTTATTTTTACAGAATACGCAAGGCAATTTACACGACCGTTAAATGATTTGGCCAATCAATTTAATACCGTGCTGTCAGCAATTGCTGGTGCTGAGCGTGTATTTGCACTACTGGATGAACAGCCTGAAGAGGAAGCAGCTTCAGCGCAAAAGCATAAACTAGAAGGACAGGTAAGTTTTCAACATGTGTACTTTAAATATGAGCAAAAAGAAGAAGCTTACACATTAAAGGACATTCATTTTAACGTGGAGCCTGGGCAAACGGTAGCTCTTGTGGGCGCAACTGGAGCAGGCAAAACAACGATTTTGCAGCTAATTGCAAGATTTTATGAAGTATCCAAAGGTGAGGTTTTATTTGATGGTGTCAATGTTCAGCAAATCGAACGACAGGCATTGCGCTCACAAATGGCCTTTGTGTTGCAGGATCCGTTTTTATTTGAAGCAACTGTACGTGAAAATATTCGTTATGGTCGATTAGATGCTAGTGATGAGGAGATAGAGGAAGCGGCAAAGCGTGCAAATGCACATGACTTTATCATGTCGCTAAAGGATGGCTATGACACAGTACTTGCCGCAGATGGCAGTGGCATTTCGCAAGGCCAAAAACAGTTGTTGTCCATTGCACGAGCATTGATTGCCGACCCGAAAGTTTTATTATTGGATGAGGCGACAAGTAGTATTGATACCGTTACGGAGCTTGCGATTCAAGAAGCTCTTGATCTGTTAATGCAGGGACGCACAAGCTTTGTTATTGCTCACCGTTTGAATACTGTGCATAATGCCGATATGGTGCTTGTTCTGCACAAAGGTGAGTTAGTAGAAGCGGGCTCTCAACAAGCGTTAATGGAATCCGGTGGCATTTATGCGCAAATGCTACAATCTTCATCCCATCATCTTGATGAGTAGGGTGAACGAAACGATATAGGTATAAATCTCATTCCTTAAGCATAAGAAAGAGTAATTCCGAAATTTTTTGGGTTGCTCTTTTTTAGTTGGGGTATAGTATATCAATTCAAATTTTAACTGTAATTCATCTATAAAAATAGTATAATTATGGATAATAATAAAATGAAAAATAGAGTTTTATTATTGAACGATAGAGGATTTATTAATGATATTTTACTTAGGTAAGGGAGCGACTAGACATCCATTCGCAGTGGAAATCGGACTTTCAGATAAATGGGGCGTGTATAAGTGCACACGTGATTATAGTAACTTTCAGTCATTATAACCGTCAATAATCATAGTAACTTTTTAATTTCACTAAATTTGAAAAGAATTGTTAATAATTAGAAGTGTCAAACATTATTTGTTGCCAGCTTATTTTCTTTCTTGCTACAATAGGGCAATAGTTTGATACAGGAACGGAGTAAATGATGAATATTTCAGTGATGACAGTGTCTTTTCCGTTAGATGGGGAAACATTAAATGAATTAAAATTATTGTGTGAAGAAGCGACTACACATGACTATCGTGTTTATGAAACAGCTATGGGTTTGCCTATGGCGAGTTCCTTTGAATCGAAGGGCTTTATGGTACTTGCTTACGAAGATGACAAAGATGTCTTAGTGGGTGCGGCTAGTGCAATCGATCTAATGGGGCTGCATACATATGAATGGTCTTTAGTTGTAACACCTACGTACCGTCAAAAAGGAATTGGAACTGCTTTAGTAGAAGTTTTACAGGCAGGCCTCGAAGAGCGTGGAGCAGAAGGTCAATTGGCGGTATTGATCGATGGGGCGCCTTTCGGACACACATTTATTGAAAAGATGGGCTTTGCATATAGCTTTTCAGAAGCCACTTTAGAAACAAAAGCAGAGGCAGTAGAATTAAAGAATGATATCGAAATTAATCCTTATACAGATGAACAGGCAGAGCTGATTGCTATTTATAGTGCAGCGTTTGGAGATCTACCTGAAGAGTCTGAGGAGCTAATCGCTTTTAATACGTCAACGACTGGAAGAAAACTATGGGTAGCACGTAAAGACGGAAAAGTTGTTGGAACCGTGACGACTGCCCAAGAAAATGAAATTCAATGGGTCACGGCGTTAGCAGTTCATCCAACTTGCGAGGGGCAAGGGATTGGTACGGCAATGCTTTCATTTTCCAAAGATTATGCGAGCAAAATTGGCGTGAAATTCGTCATGCTCGATGTAGAAATCGACAATCGAAAGGCACTTTCAGTTTATGAGAGGGCCGGTTTTATGAAGGCTCAGCAAATAGACTATTTTGTAAAACAGTAAATATAAAGAGTGAGGAGTATGCTTTATGCATCGCTTCTCACTTTTTTTTGTGTCCACGGAGTCTCCAAATGAGATAGACCGAACTACATAAAAGGATAGATAAGTCTTTCTTTCAAAGGAAACATCATTCGAATCTGGAATATAAGGGTGAAAAGAATACTTATAATGATGGCAAATAATCAGTTTATCAAAATATGTTCAAAAATCAACAAAAGTTGATTTGCATCTTTTCCAGGAAGGATATACGCTGAATGAGTCAGAGCATTAAAAATAAAAGAATTCCTTTATTCGTTTTACAAATGGGATAATTATATAAATAAAGTTGAATAATGGTTATTTGTGAACCTGAGGCCATGTCATTACACGAGGTTCAAATAACGCAGTTATTTTCACGCTATTCCGAAAATAATCTTTAAGTTTTAACTCATTGATTCCGACTTCCTTATTATCAAGTTTTTTTGGGAAAGCAACAAAATTGATTTATATTATATTGAAAAATGCGCTACAGCGGGTAACTGTAAAAGGTGGAAAGGAAAATTAAACATAAAAAAGAAAAAATATGTTTAAAGAGAGTCAACTAGAGGTATAGGTTAAGTGTAAAAGTATACAAATCTTGTGTTTGTAGTAATAGAAATGATGTTACTAAGATTCCAGATTTCTTATTATCAAATTTTTTTGGAAAAGCAACGAAAGTTGATCTTTATTATATTGAAAAATGCGTTACAGTTGGCAACCGTAAATATGGAAGAAAAAAACAAACGTAATAAAAGAAAAAATATGTTTAAAGAAAGTCAATTAGAGGTATAAGTTAAGTGTAAAAAGTAAACAAACTTGTATTTGGGTAATGGAAATGATGTTTTTAAGATTCCAAATTCCCCGTTATCAAGTTTTTCCGGAAAAGCAACAAAAGTTGATTTTTATTTTCTTGCAAAATGCGTTACAGTAGGTAACTGTAAAAGATTGAAAAAGTAAAAACAAACATAAAAAAAGAAAAAAGATGTTTAAAGGAGTTCAGGATAAGGCGTAGGTTTAGTGTGAAAAGTAGAGAAAGTTTCTTAGTATTTCTTTTTCATCTATAATTCTAAATCACAAAATTATCAAATTAAGAGGAAGTTAGGTTTTTGCGAAATAAGGGATACCAATAATTTAAATGCATAGAGAAAGCTTACAGATGAGAGTTATGAAAAATCATAATTTAAAGAGAGTCAATTACCGTATCGGATTTTATTCGATCGTAAGTATAAATAAAATGCAAAACAAATGAAGTGAGAGGATGGTTGAACCTCGAAAGGTCTTTTTCTGCTTAATGATTGTAATTTTATTACATAAAATAAAGAAATTGTATTATCGCTTATTTGTAAGTACTCCACAAAACGGTGGAAGAACCTTATGTAGAAATGGGAAATTTTAGTAGTGTTATTTACCGTATTAGCATTTGAACTGGTACGTAAATATAAAAAAATACAAGATGAAAGGAGATTTAACCATTGAAGAAAAAGACAATGCAAGTTGCAGCGATCGCTACGGTATTAAGTAGTATGGCCATTTCGCCATTATTTGCTTTAGCAAATGGAACAGAGGAAGAAAAAGAAGAAGGAGCAAAAACGTATCAAACAAATGGAATAGTGAAATTTGTTGAGAATTCAGGTTCAACAGGTCCGGTAGATCCAACTGATCCAGATCCAGAGAAGCCAGTAGATCCAGTAGATCCGACAGATCCATCGGGTCCAGGGCCAGGAACTGGCGGTCCACTAGGTATTGATTTTGTATCAAGTCTCGATTTTGGTGTTAATGAAATCAAGAGCGGTAAGGTTACTTACTATGCGAATGCACAGGAGTTACGTATTGGTGGGGAAAGTAAATATGTACCAAACTATGCCCAAATCTCAGATAATCGCGGAAAAAATGCCGGATGGACATTAACCGTTAAACAAGAAGGGCAGTTTTCTAATGAGGATGCTACCACACAAAATAAAACATTAGAAGGCGCGGTAATCGAATTTAAAAATCCAATTGTCTCAGGTAAAACACAAGTGACACCGCCAACAGCTAAAGAAATTAAATTAGAACCACAGGGAGCCGAGTCACTTGTCATGTCAGCAAAACCAACTGAAGGGGCTGGCCTTTGGGTGAACCTTTGGGGGACAGTAGAAGAAATGACGGATGGCAAAGGTAATAAAGTTCAAAAAAACAAAGCGATTACCCTTACTATTCCAGGGGGTACGGCAAAGGATGCTGTGCAATACAGGACAAAATTAACATGGAAATTATCGGATGTTCCAATTGACAAATAATAAAAATAATAAAGGATGATAAAAAATGAAAATTAATACTAATTTAAAAGCGCTAGGCGTTGCAGCAACAATGTTAACAGGTTTCGTATTAGGAGGAAGTGCAACTGCGTTTGCAGAAGGTGAAGAAAACAAAGGACATGGCGGCGCATATACATCTACTACAACTATCAAATTTAAACCATCTGGAGGCGAAGGTTCCGTAACACCACCGGTAGATCCAACTGACCCAGGTAACGAAATTAACCCAGAACCAGAAAATCCAGATGGTAGTACACCAGAGGGAGGAACAAATGGTCCATTAAGTATTGACTATGCTTCTAGCTTAAGCTTTGGTGATCCGGAAATTTCTTCTTTCACTAAAAGATACGATGTAAATCCACAAAAATTTGGCAACCGTACCCCTGCTGAAGGTCCGAACTATGTCCAAGTTACTGATAGTCGTGGGACACAAGCAGGTTGGATTCTGCAAGTGAAGCAAAGTGGTCAATTCGAAACTGCGGAAAAGGAAGAACTACAGGGGGCTAAAATTATTTTTAGTAATGTTGGGGTGAATTCAGCTGCTCAATCAACACACGCGACAAGTCCTGACTCATTTGATTTGAAATTTGATACAGATGGAAATCCTGTTGCTGAAACTGTTATGACTGCTGTAAAAGGAGCAGGTGCTGGTACGTTCGTTTTAGCATTTGGTGATAACAATACAGCGGCAAAGAGTATTCAACTTGAAGTCCCAGGTTCATCTACAAAATATGCCAAACAATATTCTACAACATTAACTTGGACGTTAACAGAAGCACCTGGACAAGATGTAGGAGAAGGAACAGGAGAATAAACATAATCATGATGGGGGACTATCAGAAAAACAAAAATAGGAACCTATCATTTCAGTCAATATGTTGATATACAGGGTGAAAACCCGCATTAAATCATACTAATTCTATCGGCAATAAAGCGACAGGAGTACCACGTCTTCGTGACACCTGTTGCTCCATTGCTAGAGGAAAGTATAGCGGGTTTTTTACCAACATTAATAACTTAGAAGATTTTTTAGAAAGACTCTTTAATGTAAGGATGGTACAGATTATGAGAAAAAATACTTTATGGACCTTAATTGGACTATTAATTGTAAGTCTAGTATCGTTTACACCATTTGCTTTAGCATCTGAATTTAACTTTGGTGTATATACCGTTATTCCGGATAACCAAATTGATAAACAAAAATCTTATTTCAATTTAATGATGAAGCCGAATCAAGAGCAGACATTAACGATTCAATTAAAAAATGATACGGGAGAGGATGTCATCATTGAGCCTAAAATCCATTCAGCTACAACAAACCTTAATGGTGTTGTAGAGTATGGCCCTACAAACGCTGAACCGGATCCTACATTGCGGTATGAGTTAGGGGATTTAATTACAACAGAAAAAGAGATTACGATTCCAGCTAAAGGGAGTAAAGATTTATTTTTACATGTAAAGATGCCTGAAGAGGAATTTGATGGCATTTTAGCGGGTGGTATTACGATAGAAGAGAAGGAGGCATCGTCAACAAATACGGAGGAAGCCAATAAAGGCTTAAGTATTGAGAATAAATATGCTTATGTAGTAGGTATTACTTTACAAGAAACGGTTGAACAAGTGACACAAGATTTAAAATTACATGATGTGAAAGCAGGACAATTGAATGCACGTAATGTCATTAATGCTACGCTTCAAAATCCAACGGCAACGTATTTAAACCGTTTTGAAGTCGATGCAGAAGTGACGAAAAAAGGTCAAACAGAAGTGCTTTATGAATCGAAAAAACAAGACATGCAAGTGGCGCCGAATTCCAACTTTGATTATCCAATTGAATTGAATGGGGAAAAATTCAAAACTGGAGAATATACGTTACATTTAAAGGCGAAGTCTAGCAAAGAGTCTTGGGAATTCAAGAAGGACTTTACCATTAAAGGAGAAGAAGCACAGCAATTCAATGCAACAGATGTATCGATTGAAGGCCCGAATTATCTAGCTTATATGGTAGGGTTGCTAACTTTGATAGTAGTAGGATTACTGATATTTATATTTTATAGTAGGAAAAAACAGAAAAAACAATAAAAAATGAATAATTAATTGAAAAAATACGCCTTTGTACTGGAAGTAGCTTATGATTATCTCTTGTTTTCTATCATTTTACTTTGCTCCTTTCGTTTTGGAAAATTACACACCAATTTAAGTTTCTAAGATGCAGGATAAAGGCGATTATCGCTCGCTTGACGCTGATGACTTATAGAAAAATGCTTTATTGCGATTGGTTTTTTAACAAGTGAATCAATAAAAAATCAGATGAATCACTTGTTAAAAATTAAAAGGAAAACGTTAATTTGACGAAATGAGAGGGTACGCAAAGTTATCAATATGTAATTAACTTCATTGTTTTACTTATTATTTCTCGTAGCATTATGGTGAACGATGGAACGAAACTACCTGAAACGTAAAAAAAGTAGGTGAAGGAAAAATGAGGAAAATAATAATTTCGATGTTGGTCATCCTTCTAGTCTTCTCTGAACTGAATGTATCAGTGGCGGAAATGTCTATTATTGATCCTACAGAGTCGGAAATCGAATGTGAGGAACAACTAGAGACTGACAGCGAAGAAAATCTACCAACTCAATGTGAGGAACAGTTAGAGCCTGATAGTGAGGGGAATTCAGCAACTGTAGAAGATAAACAGCCAGAGCCTGAAAGTGAGGCAAATCTAACAACTGAAGAAGAGGAACAGCCAGAGTCTGAAAGTGAGGCAGATCTAACAACTGAAGAGGAGAAACAGCCAGAGTCTGAAAGTGGGGAAGATCTAACTGAAGAGGAGAAACAGCCAGAGTCTGAAAGTGGGAAAGATCTAACAACTGAAGGAGAGGAACAGGAAGAATCCGAGAGTGAAGAAAATCTAGCAAATGCATGTGAGAGCCAGCCAGAGTCTGAAAGTAAGGAAAATCTGGCAATTGAAGGAGAGGAGCAGCTAGAGTTTGGCAGTGAAGACAATCCAGAAATAGATTGTGAGGAACAAGAAGAGCCTGAAAGTGAAGAAAATTTAGAAATTGAATGTACGGAAGAGTTTTACAGTGGAGAAGGCCTAGTAACTGAAAGTGAAGAACCGCTAGGGTTAGACAGCGAAGAAAAACTAGTAACTGAAGATGAGGAACAGCCAAAGTTTAACAGCAAAGAAAAGCTGGCACCTAATTGTAAAAGACCAAGAATATGGTCTACTAAAATCCGCGATATTGATTTTTCAGCTTTGGATGATTCTAAGAATGAATTAGATGAATTTACACAAGTATTTACAAATACGGGGCTTGAATTTCCATCAGGTGAGAAAAACGGCAGAACTTATTACATGTACTTTGGGGATCTTAACAATAAGCGGCCGGTGAACTCATTGGTAGGTGAAACTTATCGTGATTATGATGATGACTGGTCACGTCCATTGCCTGCCATGGATCAAGCACTTAACAGTATAGGAAATACTTATTATGTACAAGCACAAAATTTTTCAGTAGCGACAGCTCTAGCCCAAAATCCAACTTTACCAAATGGTATCGTATCATATTATTTTGGAAATGGGATAGCTAGTAAACACCCTGATGGTAATGGACTTGTGATTGCTCACGCAAGTACTAAAAGCCATATAGCAACGTTTCAATCTGGAGCCATGCCACTTTTAAAACTATATAAAAATGAAAAGACACATGAATTGATTGGCTATACAGTTGTAATGAATGGTATGGACGTAGATGGCTATGTAAAAATTAAAATGAGTCCGGTGAGAGGTACAGAAGGGCGTATTAATGTTAGTATGAAATATTTGAAAAAAAGCGATACGTATCCCCTTACAACTCTTGCTTATTCAGTGCATATGGATGTTGGCATGCGGCATGAGAATACTAAGCTATATTCTCTAGGGAATCATGAGGGATTCTACTTTAATGAGGAGAACATGGGAGACGGTGACAACTATCGTCTTACTTTCTTCCGTGATGGTTATACGAATCATCCAACGGCATTTAGTACAATTCAAAGAAGCCCGAGTAACAAACCATTCCATATGTATTTTCAGACATTGAGTTCTTCAAACAGACCTGTGTATGATCCTGGTAAGGATGCTATGTACGATCTTAAACCTGATCCAGGATGGGCAGTAAGGTGGGATCATATAAATCAAAAGCCTGGCGATGTTAGAGAAGTAAATCTAGAGCTTGCGGTAACTGACGGATCGGGTGTTGCACCAGAGAAAGGTCCGCCAGTGATTCAATTAGATAAAGATAGTGAATATTCAGATAATGGTTATCGTATGACAGGGACATGGAAAGATCCAGATAGTGAGTATGTCAGTCTATTTTATATAATTAGTGGCAGTAGTTATCATCAAATCGGAGAATTTAAAAATTCGAATCTAAATACTGATGTTCCGTGGGAGTACACAGTTCCAATTAAGCAGGTAGAAAAGGGGCTAGATCACGAGATTATGGTATATGCGGTGGATGATGATTCCAACCTGTCTAATTTTGAATCGATGAAAATCCGCCCAACATTAACCATTACAGAAAGAGTTTTTGGTAAAGATGGTCAAGTGCCTACAGAAATCGCACCGAATGAAACATTAAACTATGAGATTTTAGTAGATTCCGGTTATATCGCGAAAGATAAAGGCACATATGGACAAGTTACGATTACACAAACATATGATACACATTTAAAACCACCAACAGACCTTAACGTAATCGATGAAAATGGTCAAAAAATTGGCACGGCCACCTATAATGCTTCTACAAAAGTGATTGAAGCAAAACTAGATGCTGGTACGCCACGCTCTAAGAAAGTAAACGTTACGTTTAAAGCTGAAGTAAAAGACGATGCGGCAGAAGGAGAGTTTATTGTAGGTCAAGCAACAGTATCAGGGAAATACAGTACTGGCGATGAAGTCAATAAGACATCAAATGAAGTGAGAATCACCATTATTGGTAGCATTGGCGTATTGGAATTCGTTTCTGCGCCTCAAGTGATTGACTTTGGCAAAAAACTGGCGATTTCACCTAAAAATAAAACGTATCATCCCATCAATCCTGACACGCCTTTAGCAGTAAAAGATAATCGTCCACTGACGAGCAACCCGTCTTGGACAATGACAGCAAAATTAGATACGCCGTTAACAGGGAGTACGACAGGCTCTAAATTAGATAGCTTGCGTTACAGCTATGATGGAAATATTTCGATTCTTACTGAGGATGCTTCCGTACAAATTTATAAAAAGAAAACAGAAAACCGTGAAGTAGTCAATATTTCTGAAACATGGCAACCAGACGGGGACGGACTTTATTTAGAAGTAGCAGCAGGAACCGCGAGGGCTGATGCTTATACAGGATCGATAAAGTGGGTACTGCAGAATGTACCTATAAATGAAGAATAAACCAGTCATATTTTGATAATTTAAGCTATATCAAAAAGAAAATTAAATAATTCAAAAGCATGGGATTGTATTTTTAACAGTCCCATGTTTTTGTGTTTTAGGATGAACTGGTGGAGACAATGGAACGGAATTGATTTGTGAAAATACTTGAAGGATATGTGTTGATGGAATTTAATAGGGTGGGATTTGAAGAACGAAACAAAAACAACTAACCTCATGGCGTCCTAGAAGCTTTAATCAATGAATTTTGACAGTCCTTGCAGTAATTATTTTTCCTTTTATTTGGGTTTCTTACAGCTAGTATTATTAGCACGATTATAAATAATGTTAAAACTAATAAAAATATCGGAATGGCCAATGGGGGATGAGGAGCGATGTGTTATCATTCCTTACTAACGATTTATTCCTTTTCAAATTGAAAAATATCTTGATTGATCATTGCGTGAAAGTATTGATCCATTTCTTTTGCTGAAACTTCTTTTCTATTTTGTAACCACCATGCACTTAACGTTGTAAGGACACCTGAGTGGAATTCAATAATCAACTCAGATGGTATCGTATGATTTTTACAAATGCGTTGTAATTCTTCATTTTCTTGTTTCTTCATTTCACGAGCTTGATAAGCCATAAAGTTAATAAATTGTTCATCATCCATTTGCGACTCTATTATTTTACCAATCTCTTTATGACGTAAGAATTGTTCTGTTGCTTGAAATGGCTTCGTTAATCGATCTAAAAGTGGTATGGTCAATGCTTCTTCTAGAGTTTGTTTAAGACCAAATTCCAATAATGCATTTTTATCCTCAAAATGTTGATAAAATGTTGTACGGTGTACCATTGCGCGATCACAAATTTGATTAATAGTAATGGCACTATATTTTTGTTTTGGTTGGGTCATTAATTCAAATAACGCTTCCCACAATAATTTATGTGTACGTCTAATACGTAAATCTAGCTGCCTCTCATTACTTTTCATCTACACTTCTCCTATTCTGTAGTTTATTTATACAACTGTTGAAAATTGATTCTGCCTATTTATTCTACAAATGTATATTATATTACGTGTGAACTTTTGTATACACATGTATTAATAGTCAAGACGACAGGAGGAAAGTTAGTAAATGAATATGACGACTACGAGTTCTACAAGTAGCAAAGTTGATCATTCTACTATTAGACATAAGCCAATAATCATCGCATTAATGTTAGGTGCAATGGTCGCGCTTTTAAACGAAACATTACTTGGTAATGCTTTAACTGTACTAATGAGAGAGTTTGATGTAACAGCTCCAACCATTCAATGGCTTTCTACAGCCTACATGTTAGTTGTGGGCGTTTTAGTACCGATTACAGCATTACTTCAACAATGGTTCACAACAAGACAAATGTTCTTAACCGCCATGATTACATTTTTAGTCGGTACATTGATTGCCGGGGGTGCACCGACGTTTGCTATTTTATTAATCGGCCGTATTGTCCAAGCAATCGCCACTGGATTAATTTCGCCATTACTAATGAATACAATTTTAATAATTTGTCCACCTGAAAAACGTGGTGCCACAATGGGCTTAATGGCACTTGTTATGATGTCTGCTCCAGCAATTGGCCCGACATTATCGGGAATCATCGTTGATTCTCTTGGCTGGCGCTGGTTATTCTACCTTGTTATACCGATAGCCATCATTTCGACTTTAATTGGAATGAAGTATCTTCAAAATGTCTCTGAGATAACACGACCAAAAGTGGATTATGTATCGATTCTTTTATCAACATTAGGTTTCGGTGGTTTTGTGTATAGCTTTAGTTCTTCAGGAGATTTAGGATGGTCAGATCCGAAAGTTTATGTCACTTTAATGATTGGGGTTATAGCGTTAGTCATTTTTGTTGTCCGTCAATTAAAAATAGATCATCCAATTTTAGAACTACGCGCCTTTAAATTTCCAATGTTTACTTTATCAGTTGGGTTAATATTCATCGTTATGATGTCCATGTTCTCAACGATGACATTATTACCGATGTTTTTACAAATGGTGTTACTTGTGACAGCCTTTAAATCAGGGCTCATCATGCTACCAGGAAGTATTATTAGCGGCATCATGGGACCGGTTGCAGGTATGCTATTTGATAAATTAAGTCCAAAGATTATTATCATCCCAGGTATTGGGTTAGTAGCCTTTGCGATTTGGTTGTTCAGTGGCATTAACCCAGAAACAACATTAACGCAAATTATTTTGATGCACAGCCTATTAATGGTTGGCCTCATGTTTGTCATGACAGTACAAACATATGGATTAAATCAATTGACACCAGAGTTTTATCCACACGGTACAGCGATCTTTAATACGTTATCGCAAGTAGCTGGTGCAATAGGAACAGCTATATTTATATCTAAAATGACGACCGGCACAACTAAATATATGGAAAGCTCGGCAAATCCAATGGACCCAGTTGAAAAGGTAAATGGTTTAACAACCGGTTTCCAGGGTGCATTTACGCTTGGGTTAGTCTTTATAATTGTTGCCCTCGTAGTATCATTTTTCTTAAAAGGACAGAAAAAGAAAGTAAAAGCCACTCAGATTTTAGAAAATTAAAAGATTTGTATGAGCTACTAATCAAACAGGTCCGTGACCAAAATTTGTGAAAATGTAGGCCGTATTGAAAGAGGGGATGTATCGTTAATCTGATACATCTCTTTTTCTATTTAACGGGGATTTATGTAGGGAAATCAGGTAAATCCTATTGTCAATAAATGCTCTAAAACAAGTAGAAATTGATTTTACTAGTTTATAACGCACAAAAAAGAGTATCCAATTAATGGGTATCTATTTATTTCGAAATAATAATTGCTGAAATTGAGAAATGAGTTGCTATTTAGGAAATGACGCTTTCGCTATCAGAGCATGTGCTGAAAACGCATCGATTTATCGATTATCAAAATTTTCATGAAAGTGTGCAAAAGTTGATTTGCATCCTTCTATTAAAGGTCTTACGATGTCTAAAGAATAACCTCGGGTTGACCTAACTCGATCACAAGTAAAGATGGATGTTAACAACGTTTAAACTTCTCAATAAAGGGTATCTATTTTATGGGAACCTATCTGTTGAGGAATAGAAAGGGAGTTACTAAATGAAAAAAATAAGCTTACTGTTAACGATCTTCTTCTTAGCCTTTTCTCAATTATCTTTAAGCTTTCAATCTGTTCATGCGATAAGCAATAGTGAAAGCAGAAGTCATGCCAACACGGAAGCTAAACGGATGAATCTGGACAATGAAAAGATTTCTTTGAATGATGATGAGGTGGATAGTGGATCACTGAACAATAGTGATAATGATTTTGACATTAGAGATATTGGCCTTGGTGTGATCATTATAGGATATGATGATGATCAAACAAAGGATGTTGTTATTCCAAGTGAAATCAATGGTAAACCAGTTATAGAAATAGGCTATGAAGCATTTTCTGACAAACAGCTTACAAGTGTAACGATTCCGTCAAGCGTGACAATCATAGGAGGACATGCATTTTCCAACAATCAATTAACAAGTATAGCAATACCCTCAAGTGTGACTACAATAGAAATGGGTGCATTTTCTAATAATCAATTAACAAATATAGAAATACCCCCAAGCGTGACAACAATAGAATCGTATGTATTTTCAACGAATCAATTAAGGAATATAGCAATACCCTCAACTGTGACAACAATAGGAAACTATGCATTTTCCGATAATCAATTAACAAGTGTAGAAATACCTTCAAGCGTGACAACAATAGGCTTGTCTGCATTTCGGAGTAATCACTTAACAAGCTTACATATACCCTCAAGCGTTACAGCGATAGGAAGCTATGCATTTTCCGATAATCAATTAACAAGTATAAAAATACCTTCAAGTGAGACAAAGATAGGAAGCTATGCGTTTGCCAATAATCAATTAGCAAGTATAGAAATTCTCTCAAGCGTGACAACAATAGGATGGCGTATGTTTGATTTGAACCCATTAGATTTTGTAACTTCTCAAGGCGTATATGATTTCCTTCAACGTCAGCAGCTAGCGCTTATGATTGATTGTGTATTACAACTAACAGAAGATGCATCATTTTAGGATGTACCGAAAAGCTACGCGACTACTCAAATGAAGGTCCTTACTTTTGACTTAGCGCCATGAGGCGAAGATGCCGTTCCGTCGCACTAGCAGGCCATGACATTGTGCTAGGTGATGGAAATGTTAATTTCAAGAGAGATGTATCGTATGCTTGGTACATCTCTCTTTTAGTGTAAAGAAAATGGCTTGTATGCTATTTATTGGTAAATAATACTAGAAGTCCCAGACTTAATTGTGTAAGCTATTATTAAGAAACCTTTTATCATAAATTTGTAACTATCTTCATATAGTAACAGCAAGCCTATGAAAGGAGTCGTTATGATGCGCATGCCGGCACTACCTAAAAAGAAGTCTCCTCCAAGGGAAGCACCAAGGTCATGGTGGAAAGTTGTAAAAGCGTATTTATCCAGAGGAAGGTTTTACCGCATACCGCCTCGGAAATGATAGATGGGCATTGAATGTTCGATGCAAAAAAAAGTCGCCTTCATAGCGACTTTTTTTATCTTCATTCAGTTAGAAGATTCCCACCTCTGACAGTGTGAGATGAATATAGATGTGTTTCCTTTTAGTGGGTGTCCAAACACCTACTGAATTAGAGGAACCCAGTCTAAGAATGCCACGTCCTGTGGCAACGACTGAGTGACCAACTTCATATTGCTGATGCTACGTTAGCACTGCGCTTTCGCACAGAAAACATTTGTTGGCCTAAGCCTCCGGCGGATGTCACGGATTTTCAAAGGAATGAAAAAAGGATGTTAGCCTAAAACCTTTGCATCCTGCAAAAACGGCTAACTGACCTGCATCGTGCAGGCCTGAGCACAATTCAAAATCCGGACGCATTGTTTATCTGCGCGTCAGCGGCAATTACGCCAAGGCGAAATTGAGTTAGATCTGTTCATTTTCTAATAGAAAAGTATTTTTTGTTGGACCAATTAAATACAGCTCATGCATAGCTCGAGTGAGTGCCACATACAGTAGTTTTCGATCAACCTTCGTATCGTAGAAAGGTGTATCGAAGGCAGCTACGATGACAGCATCAAATTCAAGCCCCTTTGCTAAATGACTCGGAACAACGAGCAATAATTCCTGATTAATGGATTCATTTTCAGTTAAAAGCTGAGAAGCAATTTTCTTGTCTTTTAAGGCTTGCTGCATTGAAATCGCCTCTGCAGTCGTTTTACAAATTAAAGCAATGGAATGATGTCCATTAGCTCGAATGGCATCAAAAATCTCTTTAATTTGCAGGGCATCAAATGATGGAGCCTCTATATAGGTAGGGACATTGCCATGACGAACTACCGGCTCTACTAATGGAAGCTGTTCATCCATTTGCGCTAAAACCTTGTTCGCTACCTCCATAATTTCAATGGTTGTTCGATAGCTTTTTTGAAGTGTTCTAAAGCTTGCTCTAGGAAATAGATCTTGGACAGGTTCCCAGGCAGTAAGGGAACGATAGCTGTGAATCCCTTGCGCTAAATCACCGACCATCGTAAACATATCTGTCTCCAGCCCAGCTTTTAAAGCAGCAAGTTGAAATAAACTATAGTCCTGTACTTCATCTATAAAGACGACTCGCATTTTCCATTCATCAGGAATGCCCTTTAAGCGAGCTTGTAAATAATAAAGGGCAGCTAAATCTTCAAGCGCCCATCGCTCTTTAGCGTGTGCCTGTAAAAATTGCTGTTGCTCAAGATAATGCCATTCCGGTGCAAGCTCTGCTAACAGCTCAGCATTTGTTAGAAGGGAGCGATAGAGAGTCTTGATGTTATATTTAGAAAAGCGTCGCATATAAACAGTTGCTGTTGACTTTGCCTCTTTTTCAATGGCAGGAATGCGCTCATCACGCTCATCAATAAACTTCGTGACAACCCGACGACGTTTTTCATCATCACGGAATCCATCAAGTGCTCTGCCAAGTGCTTCATCATATTTTTTATGGAGCGTAATTAAAATAGCTTGTTTCTTTTGACGCGCATGGCTTGCTAGCACTTTTTTAATATGTGCCAGTCGTTTTTCAATCGGCATATAAGAAAATTCATATAAAAATAGCTTCTTTAAATGGGAGGCGCGCATAATGCAATATTTTTCAATGAACACATCCTCAAATTGATTGGCAATTTCCTGCTCAATCTTTTGAACGTAGCGCTCGATGACATCACGATAATAAAGAGAGCCCTTCATTTCAGATATCCAAGAAGCTACCTGTTGGGGTTCACCTGCAACAAGCGATTCTAACTGCTCGTTAGGGTTTTGGAGTTTCAGTTTTAGCTTAGTCGCAGCTAGAACGTAATCGCTAAAGGTTGTTTGACAAATTTTATCGACACCAAGCTCTGGCAAAACATCTCCAATATAATCGATAAATAACTTATTCGGTGCTAAAATCATGAGCTGCTCAGGGTTAAAATGCTCGCCCATTGTATAGAGGAAGTACGATATTCGGTGTAGAGCGATGGTTGTTTTTCCACTACCAGCAGCACCCTGTACGATAATCGGCTGACGAAGATGTGCTCGTATAATTTCATTTTGTTCTTTTTGAATAGTGGAGACGATTTCTGTCAAACGCACATCGGCTTTTCCAGCTAACGCTTCCTGCAGTAATTCATCGTTTGTTGTTAAATCAATATCCCGAATATCAAGCAATTCACCATCTTGGATTTTATATTGTCGTTTGGCAAATAGGTGTCCCTTATGGATTTCTCCACGAACATCATATTCCATATCCCCGAGGCGACCATCATAATAAACGTTTGCTACCGGTGAACGCCAATCGACGATAATCGGCTCATGCGTTTCTCGATGAAACAAAGACGTTTTTCCGATATAAAGAAACTCTTCAGGATCTCCAGTCTTTTGAAAATGAATTCGGGCAAAGTATGGCTTTTTTTGAATAGCCTCTAAGCCTTCCTTTTGGTTCCGAGCCATTTCAAAAAAACGAGCATTTGCCAAAATATTATTGTAGCCCAAACTTGAATCTAAATAATCAAGATCCGCCATCGACTTACGAATATTCTCCTGAGCAGATTGCAAACCTCTTTGCGATTCATTTAAAATTTGCTGCATGTAATTTTTAGTGTAAGCAAGCCGCTCCACTTCAGCCTGAAAATCTGGATGTTGTGCAGTCATTTTTTAGCACCTCCTAATTACTTACGATGTTTTAATAAAACTTTTTAAAGAGAAAAGTAGACCCTAGCTCAAAGCCGAATCCGGACACAATGACGCCTAGGTATAATTAATGTAGATTCTCATACTACTATATATAATATTTACCAGCAAGTGAAATTGTAATAGGCTTATTTAAGGAAGAACAAGAGAACTTGAATGATAGAAAATCGCTCCATCAACTAAAGGTGAGCGAACTAGGAGGTTATTAGATTGGAAATTTTTGCTCATAGAGGCGTCTCGGCACATTACCCTGAAAATACAATGGCTGCTTTTACAGCCGCATCAAAGCTTCCGATTACAGGCATTGAGCTAGATGTTCATTTAACAGCAGATAGGGAGTTAGTCGTTATTCATGACGAAAAAATCGACCGCACATCAAACGGCTCTGGCTACGTAAAAGACTACACGCTACAAGAGCTGCGTGCATTTGATTTTGGCTCATGGTTTTCAGCTGAATTTGAAGACGAAAGCATTCCAACTCTAGGAGACGTATTAGAACTGTTTGCAGGCACAAATCATCGCATTAACATCGAGCTCAAAACCGATGTATTCCCATATGACGGGATAGAAGCCCTTGTGATTAGAGAGATTGCTGCCTATCAAATGACAGAAAGAGTGATTATATCCTCCTTCAATCATGAATCAATTCAAATCATCTCGCAAAGAGCGCCATATATCGAAAAAGCGGCCCTATTTGCAGAAATCTTAGTAGACTTTACCGGCTATACAGCCCAAATCCCAGCAAACGCTATACACGTCAACCTACCTACAGCGCTTCGAAGATCGGTCCAAGAAGCCCTAAATGAAGGAACGACTGTCCGTGTATATACAGTAAATGACGTCGATAACGCAAAACAATTACAGCAGCTCGGCGTACAGGGGATATTTACAGATGACCCGGAGAAGATCTTAGCTACGTTGATAGGGTAGAATGGCTGGAACGTGGCTGGGGTGGAGTGGCGGAATGAAGAGCTAAGGTGAAGGAAAGAATCGGCGAAGTGATGGATAGAGAAGCTAAAGTATTAGAACCGGCAAAGTGATGGATAGAACCGTCGAAGTCGTGGATAGAACCGCTCAAAACGTGGATAGAGTCGTCGAAGTCGTGGATAGAACCGCTCAAAACGTGGATAGACTCGTCGAAGTCGTGGATAGAACTGCTCAAAACGTGGATAGACTCGTCGAAGTCGTGGATAGAACCGCCCAAATCGTGGATAGAGTCGTCAGAGCGACGGAAAGAAGAAGCGAATCGACGGATAGAAATCAGAGCGACGGAGGGAAGAGCCGAATCGACGGATAAAAAGACGAGAGCGACGGAAAGAAGAGCCAAGGCGATTGATAGAAATCAGAGCGACGGAAAGAAGAGCCGAATCGACGGATAAAAAGACGAGAGCGACGGAAAGAAAAGCCAAGGTGACGGATAGAAATCAGAGCGACGGAAAGAAGAAGCGAATCGACGGATAAAAAGACGAGAGCGACGGAAAGAAGAGCCAGAGCGACGTATAGAAATCAGAGCGACGGAAAGAAAAGCCAAGGTGACGTATAGAAATCAGAGCGACGGAAGGAAGAAGCGAATCGGCGGATAGAGAATCAAAAGATATGGATAGCTGTGCCCAAATCGTGAATGGAACCATCAAGTCGTGGATAGACTCTCTGAAATCGTGGATAGAACCATCAAAGACGTGGATAGCCCCGCCGAAATCGTGGATAGAACCATCAAAATCGTGGATAGACTTGCCGAAATCGTGGATAGACTTGCCGAAATCGTGGATAGAGCCATCAAGTCGTGGATAGCCCCGCCGAAATCGTGGATAGAACCATCAAAGACGTGGAAAGCCCCGCCCGAATCGTGGATAGGACCACAAAATCAACGGATAGCCCCACGAAAATCCGCAGAAAGCCGTTATTCATAGACTTTTCGGATTTAACGCGCTGAGGGTGCGCAATTCAGTGCGTTAAATCCCAGTATGAAAAGAGTATAGTAAGCAATTAAGTTATTACCACTTAACGCGATTCTCTTCGATACTGCCTAGCATTTGCTTGATGACAAGTGTTTCGCCATTGTCTAGTAATACGGTGCCGTCGTAGTAGCCAAACATTTGGTGTACTTCAGATTTTACGAGGCCAGCTTTTGTGACGGCAACACGCTCGTAGAATGGGGAGAATGTTAATGAAACTTGGTTCGTGAATTTAGTTTTAATTTTCCACCGTTGCATTAAATCCTCTTGATTATAATTGAACAGTACATCTTCATGTATTTTTGTCATTTTGCCTTCAACGAAAACAGCATTTTCGGTCATTCCAGTGCCGTCTGTCCATTTACCTCCTAAGTTGAGTCCGATTCGTCTGCCTCGAACTCGCTGTGAGGCCATTCCCCAAGTCCATGTGGATTGACGCGGCCAAACGCCACGACTGTATTCTAGTACAGAGAAGTTTTCCTCAGGAGAAAATGTAAAGCGGCGAGCACCAATTGACACAAAACCAGAAGTAGGAAGTGTGTGATGCTTCCCTGTAAATTGGAATGTTTTACGGTTCCAAGGGATGACTACATTCAATGACTCGTCTGTAGGCGGATGTTGAATGATAAGCTTTGCACATAAAGTATCTCCATCAAAGTCTGGGATCGAAACGGATAGCTGGGTTTCATTTTGTACATATGTCATATCGATCATCATTTCACTATTTTTGAAGGTTACTGAATCTAGCACCTGTGTTGGCATTTTTAATTTTCCGCCCAATGGAACTATAATTGTTTTTTCAAAGTAGCGCTGTGTTTCATATTCGAGGAAATAGACGAAGCAGACCGCTGCGTAGTCTAGATGGCTAATAGTAGCAGAGAAGATAATCTCATCACCGTAGACACACCAATAATTCCATTTCTTTTTGCGCATGATATGGCCACTTAAATTGCTGTTTATAAGAGGTTTGCGTGCAAATCCGATGGCAGCTGGATTTAAATTGCCTTTTTTATCGCATAAAAGAGTAGGTTGTATAATTTCTTTCTCAGCATGCTGCTTCACATTCAACATCCCTTCTGATCATAAAATAAATATCTATAATTCCTTACCCTTATTGTAGCAAAAACTAGCAAAGATAGTGCCAAATAAGACCACTTTCGACATTTTTATGAATAAGGACCTAGCTAATAGAAAGATCCCTTTATACATATGTTGAACATAAGGAGGGTGAGTGTGGCAAAAATGTATAACAGACAGGCCGCTGTGCAGTATGCGAACTTGTGGTGGAACAGGCGTAATCCAGCGTTTCCGAATTTTACTGTTGATTGTACGAACTATATATCTCAATGTTTACTTGCGGGGGGAGCGCCTATGCGGGGGGCTCCAAACAGAGGGAAAGGTTGGTGGCTTCAGCATGGGAATTGGAGCTTTAGCTGGTCGGTGGCACATTCCCTTAGATGGTATTTGGAAGGCTCAACGACTGGGTTAAAGGGAAGGCGGGTTCAGTCTGCCGAAGAATTAGAGCTTGGAGATATTATTTTTTATGATTTTCAAGGGGATGGGAGAGTTGACCATTCTGTCATTGTGACTAGTATTCAAAATGGTATTCCTTATGTTAATGCACACACTTCAGATAGTATTAATCGATCTTATTTTTATGAAGATTCCACAGCCTATACGCCAAGCATGACTTATTATTATATTCATATTGATGATAGTTTTGCTTAAAGTGATAGTAGTTTTAAAGCCCATCATTTTATGATAATGTGAAGGAGGATATATAAATTTAATACTAGCAGTGTTATAGAAGGAGATATGAGTATATGAGTGAACAAGTTTTATCTGTAAGGGATGCGATTATTGAGCGTCGTTCTATTAAAAAATTTAATGGCCAGCCAGTAGAGCGTGAAGATTTAATGGCTATTATTGACGATGCGGTATGGGCACCGAATCACGGTAATCGTGAGCCTTGGCGTTTAGTCGTTGCTTGTGGTGAGGAGTTATCGGCTCTTCATAATTTATTGCGTGATATAGCGATACCAAAATGGCAGGAACTTTCAAGTGAAGATTTAGCGAAGCAAATGACGAAATTCACATTACCAGGCGGTTATGCATTTGTAATCGTTCCAGAGGATGCACGACAAAAAGAGCGATTAGAAGATTACGGAGCGGCAAGTATTTTTATTCAAAATATTCAATTGCTAGCTTGGGATAAAGGAATCGGTTCATGCTGGAAAACTCCTGGTTTCCTTGATAATCCGAAATTCCGTGAAGCCCTAAAGGTTCAGCCGGGTGAGCGTGTGATTGCGATGCTACAAGTTGGTTATTTTGATGAAGCACCAAAAGGGAAAGAACGTAAAAAATCAGCAGAAATCGTTACGGTTTTTGGAGAATAACATAGCAAAATCCCCTCGTTAAAATAGACGAGGGGATTTCTTTGCTTTATTTTTGTAATTCAGCAACCTCAAATAAATAATCACTTAAAACACGTAAGCCTTTATCGAAGTTTTCTAAATGGAAGTGCTCATTTGGTGCATGGAAGTTTTCACTTGATAAGCCGAAGCCCATTAGCACTACTGGTAATTCTAAAATTTCATCAAAGGCAGCGACGATAGGGATGGATCCTCCGCCACGTGTGTAAGCAGTTGGTACATTATATACTTTTTCATATGAGCGACCGGCAGCTTGGATAAATGGATGATCAAATGGTGTTAAGAATGGACGTCCTTTATCAAATTCAGAAATCGTCACTTCAACGCCAGTTGGTTTATGTTTTTCAATATGCGCTTTTAAAAGTGCTACAATTGCATCTGGCTCTTGATTTGGCACAAGACGGCATGTGATTTTTGCGCTAGCCTCAGCAGGAAGCACTGTTTTAATGCCTTCGCCAGAGAAGCCTCCAAATACACCATTGACCTCTAATGTTGGGCGCGCCCAAGTGCGTTCTAAATAAGAATAACCAGCTTCACCGAATAATTCTTTCACGCCAACTTCTTCTTTCACGGATTCTTCATCAAAACCAAGTGCACGGTAAGCTTCACGTTCTTCTTCCGTTAATGGTAAAACGTTGTCGTAGAAGCCCTCTACTTGAATTGTTCCATGCTCATCACGGAAAGAGGCTAAAATGTCAGCTAATGCATGAATAGCGTTTTGTACACCGCCACCGTAAAGACCAGAGTGAAGGTCACCTTTAGCACCACGAACATCAATTTGAACCCCTGTTAAGCCACGTAATCCATAGCATACAGCAGGCTTACCAGGACCATATAAACCTGTATCAGAGATCAAAATTAAGTCTGCAGCTAGTTTCTCTTTATGTTCTTCAACATAAGCAGGAAGGTTAGGGCTACCAATCTCTTCTTCACCTTCATAGATGAACTTCACGTTCACTGGTAAAATGCCAGTTGTCGCAAATAATGCTTCAATCATTTTCAGGTGCATAAACACTTGTCCTTTATCGTCACTAGCACCGCGAGCAAACAATTTGTTGTCACGAATCGTAGGGTTGAATGGCTCTGTTTCCCATAAATTTAATGGGTCAACAGGTTGTACATCGTAATGACCATAAAATAGAATAGTTGGTTTACCCTCGGCGTGTAACCAATCAGCATAAACAACAGGGTGACCTGCAGTTTGCGTAATAGAGATATTCTCAAGATTTAGCTTTTTAAAAGCGTTCGCTAGCCACTCTGCGGCATTTTGTATATCGCCCTTATGCTCAGATAAAGAACTAATACTTGGAATACGTAAAAATTCATTTAATTCATTTAAGTGTGCCTCGCGATGTTCTGTGAAATACGCATCTAACTGCTGTACATTTATCATTTAGCATCCCTCTTTTCAAATATTTCGATAATAGAAATAGTATAGCATAATGTGGTTGGGGAATCTTGCTATAGCAATGGTTTCTAACGTTTTTGATGATTAGCCCCACTAGCCTGTAAAGTTTGGTTGAATACCGAAACAGATTTTTCCTCTAACTCTTTTAAAACATGATCATGAATTTAGTAAATCATCCGCACATATCATTTTAGTAAACTTGAAAGATGAGGTGGATTATTGGAGGTTAAATTTTATGAATCAGATGATCTCTTGGGATTAGAAAAGAAAGTGAATGATGCCATTAAAAATGCAAAAAGTCACGAAGTTAACAATATAGTATTCAGTTATCATCAACCTACAGAAACAGCAAATGAATTATATATTGTGATGATAGTATTCGAGTGCTGAATTGGTAATGACAATACATTCCAGTTGCACTATTATATATATAGGTATTTTGGAGGTGTTAATGATTTTTGAGATGAATGATGTAGAAGTGGAAATTTTGGAAGAAGTTAAAAATGGAAGAAAAGAAATTCTTTTTCCTAAGAAAACTAAAGATATATCGAAAGAAGAAATACATGGGACATTTATGTTGAAAAGCTTCGGGTAGATACATGGGGAAGACTATTCAGATGAAGATAAACTTGGGTATGTGAATGTAACGTTAACAGATAAAGGTAAGTATTATTTTATGTCTGAGGAATAAATTGGAAATTGTGTTTCAGCAAAGTTGAAGAATACATAAAACATAAGAAGGAAGGATTTATTATGGAAGAAACCCCACATAAAAAACGTCCAGTTCATGATAATAACGTGATTAAAAAAGGAATAGTTATTGCTAGCATTATATTATGTTACTGTGTAATTGCTGTTATCTATTCGCTTTTCTTATATGGAAAAATCGAGTGGTCTCTATTATTTTTAGCATTATGTATGATTTATTTAATAGAAGTTGCTAACACCAATAAAAAATTAATTAAAAAGAACTTCAATAAACAAATATGAAGGCATATATGCCTTACTCCTAGCAGGGGAAGGCTTTTTCTTTTATCGATAAGAAAACGTGTTGAAAGAAGTTGAAAAAGACCACCTATAAATAGACGGTCTTGTTACTACTTACCAAATGAAAGGGATTAGTTTTTTAGTTGTCTGTTTATATAATGTAAATGGTTCTCCGTACTTGTTTTGTAGGTAATCATCAGATTTTGGGATATAGCCAAAAATAAATACTAAGAATAAACCTAGAGGAATTAGCAAACTGTACATATTGTTAGAGATTAGCGCTAAGCCTAGTACCCAAAGGCAATCTCCGAGATAATTAATATGAATCGCATATTTAAATAAACCGCCTGTATATAGTTTACCTTTGTTTTTAGGATTGTCTTTAAACGGTTTTCTAAGTAACTCTGAAACTGTGTTTAACATACTGCCCCCTAAAAATAATATCCAGCCTATAATAAGTAGTGTTAAGTTTGGATCCTGGTTACTAGTAATCATTAAAATGGGGAAACCTAAATAATAAATCCCAAATGCTAGACTATTCATGATGGCTTCTTGCCATGCAATACCCCTAGGCAACCATATAAACATCATAGCTGTTAATCGTAAAGCTGTAATAATTAAAGCAATAAAAAGCCCTAGTGAAATGCCTGATTTGTCATATGTAATGAAAAGTAAATAATAGGCAATGATTAAATAGATAATCTCAGCAACTAAAATTAAAATCTTTTCTTTTATCGTTGACTTGTTAATACCATACATGTAAGATCCTCCTTCATTTTTTATTTGATGGGGAAATATACTTCTGTAATATGATTCTCCTCTGGTGTGCTATAGGGGTTCGTTTTGTAAATTTCAAACGGAGCACCGTTCAGTTTATAGTTATTTTCATCAATCCAAACATGCAGCTTTGTATGAATAGAAGGTAATTCATCGTAAGAGCCAATAAGCGTAGCCATTGCGCAAAGACCAGGATTAAACACTTTCGTATTATTGGTGGCTATTGCAAGGGGAATCGCAATTTCTACATCATAATTTTCAGGTTCATATTCTGAACTATGGAAAATAGCAAGTGGCTTGGCAATAGGTGATAGATTTTCAAACAAAATTTTACTAAACAACTCATTAAAGTGTTTTAGAAAATCAGCGGTATTTATTTGTTTTCGTTGAGAAAAGATAGGATAGGTTAAGTGATCAACAAGTTTAATCTCAATCTGATCTAAATAACCCATAATATTTTTCTCTTCCTCTAATAGTTGAATATCATGTTTTAACTTTTTGGACAACGAAGAATAAAATGTAATCTGTTGTGTCAGACTTTCTTGTTTGGCTTTCATTTTAGAGTTAAGAAGTTCGGCATCCTCCAAATTAGCAAAAATAACCTTAATTTCTTCCAATGAAAATAAATAGCCTTTTAAGCGTGCAATCAATAAAGCTGTTTCCAATTGAGAAATATTATAATAGCGATAGTTGTTTTTGGCGTCTATGAAAGCAGGTTTTAAAAGTCCGATTTCATCATAGTAGCGAAGAGTCTTCAATTTGAGATGGGATATTTTCGAAAACTCACCAATTGTAAGCATAATAATCACCTCCTGTTTTAACTATAATGCTTCCTGTAAGGGGAGGGTCAATCAATGTAGCTAAATTTTTTTATAGGGGGGCTTGGGGCAATAGATGTTTTATGTTCGAAAACGAAGCGAGCCAAAGTGTGTTGGTCACGACGGAGTCGCCCAATCGTTTGAATTGAACCTCATTAAGTAAATAAATTCTAATAAAAAGCTGAATGATAGAAATCATTCAGCTTTCCGTATGCTTATTCGCGAATAACCAATAGTACGCCACTAAAGATTAATACAGTGCCAACCCAAAAGGATACGCCGATTTGTTCGCCTAGTAATAGCCATCCTAGGAAGGTGCCGACGATTGGTTGAAAGAAGAAAAATAGACCGCCACTTGCGGCATTGAGCATCTGTAATCCACGGTTCCACAGTAAGAAGCCGCACGCTGTAGAGATGACGCCTAAGTAGAGTAGGCCACCCCAGATGGATGGTTCTACCATAGCATGGAAGTCTAACTTTAGTAGTCGTGGTATGGCTAAAGGTGTTAAAACAATGATAGCGACAAGTGTTCCGTAGCTTGTGACAACGATTTGTGAATAATGCTCCGGTATACGTTTAATAAGAACGGACATTAATGACCAGGTGAGGGCAGCGATTAGCAGAGCAACACCCCCTAATTGATAGGAGGAATCGATATGTGCTCGACCTACGATCATGTAGACTCCGAATGTCGCTAGAATAATAGAAACAGCTTTTTTTAACGTAATTTTTTCTTTTAAAATGAATCTCGCAAATACAACCATAAATGCTGGTGTCGTTGCTGTAATGATGGCGCCCATTTGAGCAGTAGATAGCATAGTACCTATTTCTTGGGCGACGATAGAAATTGTATTTCCGATGAGCCCAATCATAAAGATTAACAGCCAGTCCCGTTTTTCGATTCGCCAAGATTGTTTTGTCATAGTGCCGATGATGAACAACGCGATGATGGCAATCATATAGCGTAGCCATACTAATTCTAAAGGTGGTATAGTATCGACAACTACTTTAACGACTACATACATGCCGCCCCAAATACTAGCAGCAAGTGATAAATATAAGGAACCTACTAAGGTTTTTTTCATGTTTTCCCCTCCGTTATCTCTAGACAATTTTTGTCCTTAACGGAGATATGAAGATTCTCCGTTAAGGGAGAATCACTTCAGGTACATCATGTTCAAATAATGGTGAGAAGATCATCATTAGCCAACTCCTTCTATTATATTTCATTTATCATATAACATTTTTTTGAATTTGAGAGAAAAAATGATCTAAATTCAGACCATATTTAAATGCTACAACACTATTGAGCTGTATACCTACCATCAACAAGTGGGGTAGTGCCGTTGACAAAGCTTGCATCATCGCTTGCTAAAACTAGCACAGCTTTTGCTAGTTTACCAAGTCGGCCTTGTGGATGAAGGGCAGCTAAATATTCTTTTTTTTTGAGCATCTACTTCAGAGAGTAGGGGTGTGTCGATGGATCTCGGGCATACTGTATTTACACGAATGTCTTCTTTGGTATAAGCAGTACATAAGTTTTGATAATAAAACATAACAAATAAATAGTGAAAATTCCCTGACTGAAATCCAGGGAATTCTCACTATTTAATTTAGCAACCGTACCAAGCCATTTTCGCAATAAATGCAGAAATCAGAACACCTGCACCATCTACATTTGTCTGATCAGCACAAGCATTAAGAACTTTGTCACATCCACAACGACCAGGGTAGCTTGTATTAGTTACATAACAATTATCGTGCCATTTGCAGCAAGTATCCAAGTCATTTATTGGAGTACCTGACCCACAACCAGCTCCACACCAGTTATATTTCTTACCAGCTAATGTACAACAAGAACTACCCCATACACAATCAAGATAAGCAATATATGGTTCAATCTCTGCCTCTTTATCTTCTGGGATTTTGAATTGACTTTCGTCATACGAATGATCTACTTCATAAATAATTTGGCCGTTTTCAAAAGCTGTTACGAAAACGCGAGGAACACCGTCTTTTTCACCTAAGCGAATAGCAGATACATTAAGTGATTCTTTTTCATTTGTTTTTGTAGCAATAATACGAAGTTGAGCTTCGTCACTTAGTTGTACATAAGTTTGCGTTTGTTCAACTAAAATTTCCTCTGATTCCTTTTCGTCTTCAAAATATTCTACATTGAAAACAGTTTGAACAAAATCATCATTTACACGAGATTTGTGTTCCTTTAAATGTTTAATTGCTTGCTCTACTAAAGGATTTTCCGTAATCCCTAAAGTTTGAGTTGAAAGCTCTTTCTCTACTACCCGACCTCTTACCATAGTCAAATCGCTCCTTTTTCAAGAATTCGTAAACCCTCTATTGGTTTACATCTTAAAAAAGTGAGTGAAAGAGTCGTATTTTAAACCAATCTTCAAAAAAATATTTGAGATATATTTCTAAATAACCGAGATATTCGGCTTTTTAATTATGCTTCAGAAAATCCTATCCCAAAGCCAACTAGTAATAAAAATATAGTCAAAAGTACAAAACATAGACCATTGACAATGACACTTAAAATAATAATATTTGTTTTTTTTGTTCTAATCCCCATCACTATTGAAACAATAAATCCAATATCTATTAATGCAAAGAGCCCTAAAAAAATAGTTAGGTATGGTTCATTCACGAAACGACTAATAAAGAAAACTGCAAAAGTAGCTATGACTAATATAAGCGTAAAGATTATTGGCCTCGATTCTTTGCGAATAACTTGAAGATCACCTTCCATCAGAATCACCTCTCTGTATCTTTCATAACTGATTAACTTATATTTTTTTGCTATACAAATTTATTCAAACCTAAGAAATTGAGCAGATAACTGTTTTATCGATTGATCCTGTCTAAATATACTATACTATTCTAAGTATTATGAAAACAACTTGTAACTTCTTTTCAGAGCTTTCAAAAGTTCAGAGCTTTCAAAAGTTCAGAGCATGAAGGGGCTGCTCACTGAACAAGATGGGGGAACGCTTAGGTTTATTTTTATCAAGAAAAGGGGAAAGAGTGGAGAACGCCTCTGAACTCCACTTAACGTAAAGGGAATCTATGATTTTGGATTAGCAGAAGGGTATGACAATAAAAAAATAGGTAGCCTACTGTTTTTAAGTGAACATACAGTAAGGGGTTATGCCAGTAATTTAATGACTGAGCTAAGAGCAAAAAATCGTACACAGGTTGTCGCTTCTGTCCTTCGATTAGGTTTGTTGAGTTAACTCTGAATTATTTAAGGCTCATCACCAAAAGTTATGAATGACTTTTGTTAAAATGTCTACTTTGTAAATACGTTGATCTTCGTTCCTGCTGAGCGACTCCTTGGGGATCAATCATCCACACGTTTTGGCGATGATCTTAAATAAGGAGTACTGTGCTTTAGGAAATATAAGAGAATGCTATTGGGAGTACAATAAAAACGAAGTAGAAGGGACGTGTTATGAAGCTTTCCTCCGCAAAGGAAGTATTGTAATAAAACATTATTTACGAATATTACAAGTGAAAGGATCTTAGCTTACACGATTGTAATGTAATTGAAAGCCAATACGATAGAGTGTAATACATTATTTTGCGAGAATGTATATAGAAGCAAGAACAAGAAGCGGAGGAATACAAAATGAATGAAAAATTAGAAGGCGTATATGAGGAATTTAATCGTTACATATACCACTTATGTTTAAAACTTACTCGCAATACTGTAGAAGCTGAAGATTTAATGCAAGAAGTATGGGTAAAGGTTGTACGTTATGAGAATAGCGTTGCCGAAGTGGAGCATATTAAAGCTTGGCTTACAACAATTACAATGAATACATTTAGAGATCGCTATCGTAAAACAACACGACGTAGTAAATACATGATGAACCAACCTGAAACATTAGACGTACCGATATTAGATTTGGTTCCCAATAATGACATTTCAACTGAAGAAAAAATTGAAAAAGATATTGTTACTCAATTAGTACAGGATAAAATGGGCCAACTAGATGGAATCTATCGTAAAACTTTATGGTATTTCTACATAGACCAATATTCACTTGCAGAAATCTCTACAATTATGAAAGTTTCAATTGGTACTGTGAAATCTCGTTTATTCCGTGCGAAAGCTCGTTTGAAAGAAATGCTAATGGCCGATGTAGCCATCGTAGAGTCAGTGCTACCAGCATGATGAAATGCATTGGTCGCACTAGCAGTATTACTTAGACGGAAGTATTCGTTCGGCCAATCCCAAAAAAGATGCATTGCAAAATTACTTTGCGATGCATCTTTTTTTGATGGGGATTTTGATCGCTGGAAGAAGTTAAAGTCACTCACTTAAATGCAAGGCTACATGAATTTCTAAATAATGCGCTGGATTGTGTAAATCTCGATTTAACAATTGTTCGATTTTTTCGAGTCGGTGGTATAGCGTGTTTTGGTGAATGTGTAAGGTGGAAGCCGTTTTCGAAATGGAACGATTTTGATGAGTGTAACAACGAAGTGTTGCCAGTAAAGTTTCATCCTTTAGCTTGTATAACGGAGCGAGTATATCATGGACAAATTGTCCAATCTCTTCTTCGCTTTGCTTGCTGAACAGTCGATTAATACCTAGATCTTCATAACCAAAAATGGTTACTGCCTCTTCTTTTTGTGTGTGGCGCAGAGCTTGTCGGAGTGCTTGTTTACTTTCTTCTGCACTTTGAGCGACCTTTAGTAAATGATCATGTACATCGCCAATGCCTATTGCCACCTGTTGATGATAAAACTGGACCCAACTAATGATGGCCTGTGTTAATTGTTGTTTTATTTTTTTGCGAAAAGCTGTATCTCCTTGTAGTATCCAAACGACCGTTTCACGTTTTGTAAATATAAAATGTTGATCTTTGAAATACTGCTGCACATGTTGAATAAATTGCATACTATTTTTATGGGAAAATTGTTTTAGCTTAAATTTTACGACGAATGTTGGTTTCTTAATATCAAGTCCTAATTCATCAAAACGAGAATCAACGAGTGGGGCGCGTTCAGAGATAAGTTGTTGGAAAAGCTCAAAACGTTCTTTAAAAATCGTTTGTCCAGCTGCCTGTATTTGTAACGATTTTAACGTTAAGCTCATCGCCGCATTTTCTATAATCATACGTTGCTGACTCGTTAATTCCTCCAATTGCCGAATAATTAAATACCCGAATGTTTCTGTTTCATTTCCAATAGGGAAGACATAGCCGATATCAATTAACTGGTCCTTTTTAATGGCAGAGAGCTTGTCCATTTCTGCTAGATGTAAAAATGTTTTACGATCTGCTAAATTTATATATTGAACATCTAATTGTAATAATTCCTTCGTCGTTTGGATGATTTTCATTTCTTGCACATTTTGCAAGGAAAGTTTAAGAAAGATTTGATGAATGTCATGTTGCTTTATAAAGTAAGCATTTAACCGTTCTATTTCTTCATAAGCTTCCGCATTTCTTATAGCAACGGCAGCCTGTGATGCGAAGCTTTCTAGGAGTCTTAAATCACTTTGTTGAAAAGCACGTTTATTCGTATATTGATGGACAATCATAATACCTAATTTTCTTTCATGAAAGGTTATCGGAACAGCCATCGATGTATTATTCTCGATTCTTCCTAAATGTGCTGCTTCCGTTAATGCGTCTAGATTCAGCTTTGTGACATTGCCCATAATCTCTAATGTTTCTTGGTAGTTGTAAATGCCCGATACACCTGTTTGAAATGTATAGCCTGCCATTCCCTCGCCCAATTGAGGTGCATAATCAAAAATACGCGCTGTTACACCCGCACTAGCTACTGTATATAAACACTTCATTTCAGGATTGAATAACATTAAAAATCCTCGGTCAATGACTGGAATAGCTAAAATGGCAAAATCTATGATCGTTTGTAACAGCGTCTTTATTTTCAACGTTGAGTTCATAGCGCCCATGAGCTGTAAAATGGCTAATTTTTGCTCATGTTGCCGTATAAGGGTTTTCTGATAAAAGGTCTTTTCTAGCTGCCAAACTAAAAATTTCTCATCATAATCTGTAAAGTCTCCAAAGATGATACCTTGGACAATACACTCATTTGGCTCCGGTATGTATAACCTTGCACTGAAGCGTTGCTGTTTTTTATCCCAATATACTCCTTTTAAATCAGGTTGTATTTCACAAGGTCGCCCATAAAATAAAGACCATTCCTTTGTTGCACCATAAATGTAAAAGCTACAATTGTCGTCGCTCAATATAAGTTCTGTATGCTCCTCTAGAAACATTGTTATTTCGACTCCTTTCCTATAATTTCGGAATTTATTCTAATGGAACTTTATAAACATTGTAAGATATTCTAATGATTTCGTCCTTTATTTTTCTTAATATTTAGATAATTATTAGGGAGGTGGAGGTATGAATGTCGAACTAAAAAACCGCAGTCATTTAATTTTAGGCGTTTTATTCTTTGGATGGATGGTTTCATACATTGACAGAACTGCTATTAGCCTAGCTTTAATCAATATTGGAAATGACCTATCTTTAACAGCTACGGAACTAGGATTTGTTTTAAGTGCCTTCTTCTTTGGCTATGCTGCTATGCAAATTCCTGGTGGGTGGTTAACGGATAAATACGGAACGATTAAATTATTAATTGGCGCTGTTATTTTTTGGTCCGTTTTTACTGCATTTACGGGATTAGCTTGGTCACTCACTTCACTACTCTTCATTCGATTTTTATTTGGTATTGGGGAAGGCGGATATCCTGCAGCAAGTACAAAAGCAATTTCTATTTATTTTCATAAAGAACAACGTACAAATGCTCAAACGACGATGATGTCATCCAATATGATCGGTGGTGCTGTCGCTCCTATTATTTGTGCGCCTCTATTATTAGTAATGGATTGGCGCAATGTATTTTTCTTAATTTCTGGTCTAGGACTTATTTTTGTGATCGCTCTTTTATGGAGTACTAAAAATGCACAAACTTTTACGGCAGAGGAGAAAGTGGAAAAAGAAGAGAAGGGCTCTTTTGGCAAAGTATTAAGAAATACTTATTTAATGCGTGTACTTCTTATTTTCTTCTTTATTAATATTGCAAACTGGGGCTTAAATACTTGGATGCCAACCTATTTAATGAAAGTGCATGGTCTTGATTTAAAAAATGTCGGCTTCATCGCGGCCATACCAGCGATTTTTGGAATGGTTGGTATGATTGTAAGTGGGCGTATCATCTCAAAGCTAGGAGGGCGTTCGAAATATGGCGTGATTTTCGGAGCAGCCGTGCTGGCTGTTTGTTTATATCTCATGGCTACAGCCGGCTCTGCAGCAATAGCTATTACGTATCAGTCAATCGCCTTTATATTTGTAGCTTTTATGGCCTCTTTCATATTTACAACGCCACATCGTGTTGTCAATCAGCAAAATGTTGGGACAGCTTTTGGCATCGTCAATTTTGGTGGACAAGCAGCAGGTATTATTTCGCCAACAATTATGGGGTATTTAATTAATGCATCGGGTGGTTCCTTTAAAACATCGTTTATATTTTTAGCCATCATGTGTGTCATTGCGGCTATAATCGCTATTACTTTACCAGTTAACCATCAGCAACAAACAACTATAAAATCTGTGGAGGGATACGAACTGTGAAACAACAACTATTTGAGTGGATGCAAGAAAATGAAGAAACGTTTAGTCATATGGCAAAGCAAATTTGGGAAAATCCTCAGTTAGGCTATGAAGAGACATTTGCGTCTTCACTGCAACAAGATGTTCTAAAAAAAGAAGGGTTTGAAATTGTTACGCCGATTGGCGATGTACAAACTGCCTTTTATGCACAGTGGGGTTCAGGGAGTCCAATCATCGGATTTTTAGGAGAGTTTGATGCACTTCCAGGGTTATCGCAGCAAGTCAGTTCGGTATATTCTCCAGTGGAGGAGGGGGCACCTGGGCATGGCTGCGGTCACAATTTATTAGGAACGGCTGGGGTAGAAGCTGTAGTTGCCTTAAAAGAAGTGATGACGCTTCACAATATACAAGGAAAGATCCGCTATTATGGTTGTCCGGCAGAGGAATTGTTATCTGGAAAATCGTATATGGCACGTGCTGGTGTTTTTGATGATTTAGATGTTGTTTATACGTGGCATCCATGGACGTTTAACGTGACAGCGAACTTCTCTATGCAAGCACTCACTGCTATTGAATTTTATTTTTCAGGTCGAACAGCACATGCTGCTGGTGCGCCACATTTAGGGAGAAGTGCGCTTGATGCTGTTGAAATCACGAATGTCGGAGCCAATTATTTACGCGAACATGTGCCAGACGGATCTCGGATTCATTATCAAATTACAAATGGTGGCTTAGCACCGAATATTGTTCCAGATAAAGCGAGTGTCTATTATTACCTACGCGGAGCAAATCGTGATGCTGTCAAAGATTTAGAACGCAGACTCATTAAGGTGGCAAAAGGGGCAGCGATGATGACAGAAACAGAAGTGCATTGGGAGCTGAAGGCAGGGTGTTACGATACATTACCGAATCTCACATTAAATGAGCAAATGTTGGCGCAGTGGAACGAGCTACCGCCATTATCCTTTACAGAGGCTGAGCTTATTTTTGCAAAGGCGCTACAGGCTTCATTGGATCCTTCTGTTCTTGCAGGTACCGCCCAGCAATCATTTGTATCAAATGAAATAAGTAAGGAGGTATTGGTGGAGCAAGTATTTCATTTGCCACAAACTTTTCGCCAATCCATGCAAGGTTCTAGCGATTTAGGGGATGTTTCGTGGATAGCGCCCCTTGGTCAGGTATTTACAACTTGTGCTCCGTATGGGATCCAAGTGCATACTTGGCAAGCAACCGCTGCTTTTGGATCTTCACTCGGCATGAAAGGAATGCATTATGCGGCAAAAGCAATGGCAGGAGCTGCACTTGATTCCTTACTAAATCCTGATGTACTTAAAAAGGCGAAGGAGGAATTTGAAAATTTAAAAGCTGGGAAACAGTATGAATGTGGTATTCCAGAAGAAGTAAAAGCGCCAAATCCAGTTTAGTGAGATGAATGCGGATTTTGGACGCAATTATGCCGAGGTATAAATGAATATAAACTTTAGGGTGAGGAGAAATCTTCATCCTTTTTAATGATGTACAAACAGAGGGGAAGGGGAGGTTACCAAAAAATTGAGCTAACAGAAAAACACCGTAAAAAGTTAGATGCTTGTCTAACTTTTTACGGTGTGAAAATGAAGTGTTTACTCATATCGATTAGGTTCAGCGTTGAGTAATTTCGAAAAAATATTACGTAATGTTTGGACTTCCTCAGCTGACAGCATACCAAACATATTGTGTATAAGTTCGTTAACTTGCTGACGGGATTCTTCTAAAATATCTTCGCCATCAGCTGTAATTTTCAATTGAGAAGCTCGTCGATCTGTTGCATGCTGTGTTTTTTCAATAAATCCAGCATTAATAAGCTTAGTTGTTAAAACAGTGACACCACCTGTTGTCACTTTTAACCGATCAGCAATGGCAGAAGGGCGCTTTGGTCCCTCCTGCGATAAGTAGTCTAAAATTAAAATATGGGATTTTGAAAAGCCGAGTACATTATGATTATTCCACTCGTTTGCCCACTTACGCTCAATGGAAGATACTACTTCAAACAACGAGGTAATGGCTATTTGTTTTTCTTGATCCATATAAGGTCAACTCCAAAACTGTTTTAACTTTCTTGTGCTAATCTTGTCATCGCGTTTAACTCATAGGCACGTACTTTGCGTGGAATAAAACGGCGAATGTCCATCTCATTGTACCCAACTTGAATACGTTTTTCATCAATTAAGATAGGGCTTCGTAACATTCTTGGATGAGCTTGGATGATGGCAAACAACTCTTGGATAGAGAGCTGATCAATATCAATATTTAAATTTTTAAAATCATTTGAGTTAGTTGCAATAATTTCATCTGTTCCATCTTCTGTCATGCTTAAAATCTCTTTAAATTCAGCAAGTGTTAGTGGATGTGATGTAATACGTTTTTCTTTATATTCGATGTTGTGATCTTTTAACCATTTTAATGCTTTTCTGGATGAAGAACAGCTCGCTTGTGTATAAATTGTAACTGTCATTCTTCATTCCCCGCTTTCTTTTTTAGGATTATATTTAATATATATCTTATTAGTAAGTTAAATAGGTTGTACATATATCTTACTAGTAAGCTATATATAAATCAATATTTATTTTTAAAAATTTAACTAGAACTAACATTTTTTTTATTACACTAAAATATACGCGCAAAAGAGCGAAAAGTTTCGCAAATTAAGCTTACAATGATGTAAGTTTTGCTAAGCCTTAATAATAGATGCTCATAGAATGAAGAGAGCAGTTTAATAGAGAGAGAAATAGTCAGACTTATAGATAATAGATATATTGTTTATCCACTCATTATTATTATGATTGGATGCAGGTTTTTATGCATAGATTAATAAATTTTTTTGTTCTTTGGGTAGGGGCGGATTGCTCAAGTAGTAACAGCTCGAAAAGCGATTCAGGCTATTTTGTAAAAAAATCAAAAAAGCTTAAGCCAATTTGAACTTTCGATTGTCTATAAAGGTAGGACAAAAAGGAGAGAGGGGAAACTACAATTATACGATTAGTGAAAAAAGCTCAAAAAGGGAATGACGAAGCCTTTTTAACGCTTTTTCAGCAATATGAGGTAGAAATTTATCGAGTGGCTTATGTATATGTCAAAAACAAAGAAGATGCTTTAGACGTAGTTCAAGAAGTAGCATATCAATCATTTAAAAAGATAGATACATTGAACAACCCAGAATATTTTAAAACCTGGCTGATGAAAATTACGATGAACTGTGCAATCAATTTAATTAAAAAAAATAGTAAGGTTGTTTTAATAAGACCAGAATACGAGGAGTATATTGAAGCCGAAGAAGAAGATCTTCCTCTTACTTTATCATTACAAGACTTGATAGATGGTTTGGAGGTGGAAGAAAAAAGTGTCGTACTTTTAAGGTTTTATCAAAATCATACCTTTAAAGAAATTGCCGAGTTGTTAGATATGCCGTTAGGAACCGCAAAATCGGTTTTATATAGAGCTATAAAGAAACTTAGAAATAAATACTTTGAAGGAGATAGAGGTAATGAGTAATAAAATAAAACAAGAGGTTGAAAAAATTGATATCCCAAAAGAACTTCAAAAGAGGAGTGCAATGGGCGTTTTAAAAGCGAAAAACGAAAGGCAAAGAAAAAGAAAAAATGTAAAAGGTATCGTTGTAGCTGCTGGTTTACTTGTATCTATTGGAATATTATCTTTGGTTAATCATGATTTTGTTCAAAATAGTACAACACCTGATTCTGATCGACATACGGTTGATGTCACCGAATCAGCAACGGACAGTATGCATACGGTTGATATTCAAGCTAATTATATTGGGTATGAAACGGCGGATAAGCTCAGCCAAGGTGCAGATATTATTCTCGTCGCATCTCCTATAGATGATTTTACTAACCGTGATCATCAATCGACGAAGTACGAAGACGGCACGCTCCAAGACTTCTATACACTAACAAAATTACACATCGAGCGTATAATTAAGCAACCTGAAGGAATAAACATTGGCTCACAAATGGAAGTGATTGAACCGATTAGTATTATCACGGAAGCTGACAAACAACAAACAAAAGTTACGGTAGGTGGATATCGTGAGATGAAGCAAGGCAGACGCTATATCATGTTCCTGAAGAACAACGGCATGGGCGGCTATAGCATTATCAATATGAACAACGGTAAGTTCAACCTAGATGGCGGCGATGCACAGGACATTCCAACAAACACAGAAGAGAAAGCGTTCAAAGAAAGGCTGAAGAAAGATATTCTATTAAAATTCAACGTGAAATAATCCACTAAGCCCAGTATGAGTTTCAAGCAAAAAAAGAAGGCAGCTCCCAATGATCAAAAAAATCATACCGGAAGCGGCCCTCATTAATAATATTTTTAGTTTTGTTGTCCTGAAGTAAACCAGTCTTGGACATTCCAAACTTTTGTCGCTAAACCTTCATAGAAATCAGGTTCATGGCTTACTAATACGATTGTGCCTTTAAACTCTTTCATGGCACGCTTTAGTTCGTCTTTTGCATCGACATCCAAGTGGTTTGTCGGTTCGTCAAATAATAGCCAGTTTGCTTCATCCATCATAAGCTTACATAAACGTACCTTTGCTTGTTCACCACCAGATAAAGAATTAAGTGGGCGAGTAATATGATCCGTTTTTAGTCCTGCGCGTGCTAATGCTGCACGTACTTGTGCCTGCTCCATAGAAGGGAAGGCATTCCACACATCATCAATAGGTGTAATTTTTTCAGCTTTTACTTCTTGTTCGAAGTAAGATGGGTAAAGATAGTCACCGCGAAACACTTTTCCATCGAGCGGATTTATTTTGCCTAACATCGTTTTTAATAATGTTGATTTACCGACACCATTCATACCGACTAGAGCGATTTTTTCCCCACGTTCAATAGCGAATGTAAGTGGAGGAAGTAACGGCTTGTCCTTGTCGTATCCAATGACTAAGTTTTCAGCCTCTACTACATAACGACCAGAAGAACGTGCCTCTTTAAAACCAAATTCAGGCTTTACAGCTGTTTCAGGACGGTCTATGCGCTCCAAGCGGTCAAGCTGCTTGGAGCGAGATTTTGCACGACCAGTAGTTGAGTAGCGAGCTTTGTTTTTCGCAATAAAATCTTCTTGTTTTTTAATGAATTCCTGTTGTTTTTCATAAGCATCGATATGCTGACGTTTATTGATTTCAGCAAGCTCTAAAAACTTTTCATAAGTCGCAGTATAGCGAGTTAATTTTGAAAATTCTAGTTGGAAGATAACATCCACCGTTTCATTCATAAACTCTGTATCATGCGAAATTAATAAGAAAGCGTGTGGATAGTTCTTTAAATAGTTTTTCAACCATGTAATATGCTCTTCATCAAGATAGTTCGTCGGCTCATCTAGTAATAATACTTTTGGTTTTTCAAGTAACAGCTTAGCTAGTAAAACTTTTGTACGTTGACCACCGGAAAGAGCAGCGACATCACGGTCCAAGCCGATTGCGTCAAGACCAAGACCACGCGCAACCTCATCAATCTTCATATCAAGAGAATAGAAATCACCTGCATCCAGAGCATCTTGCACCTCAGCCATTTGCTCTAGTAATTCTTCCAATTCTTCAGGTGTTGCTTCAGCCATTTTCCCTGTAATTTCATTAAGCTCTTCTTCTTTTTTGTATAAAGGAAGGAAAGCGTCACGTAATGCATCACGCATAGTGCGGCCAGCTGTCAATACAGTGTGCTGATCTAAATAGCCGTAATGTGTTCCTGGAAGCCATTCAACTTTACCAGTATCGTGGATTGCTTGACCCGTAATGATGCCCATTAATGTTGACTTACCAACACCGTTTGCACCTACTAGACCAATATGATCTCCTTCAACTAGACGAAAAGAGACATCTTTAAAAAGCGTGCGGTCACCGAATGAATGACCTAAATTTTCAACTGTTAATATAGCCATATATGTTCCTCCGAGGGTAGCGGCTCATGACCGCTAGATATTAAAGTGCTGCTAATTGTTTATTTAACTCTGCAAGTGTTGCTTCCATATTTGCAAGGCGTTGCTCTGCTTTTGCCACTTGATCATTATGACCTGTAGATTCAAGCTTCTCAATGTCACCTTGTAAATTCATATAATCCATTTTTAGCTCTCTAATTTGATATTCAATATCACTTTTTGATGGCATGATGATTGCTCCTTTTTGTGTATATTTTGTATAGAGAATGCGTATCAATTATGCCTCGGCATAATTGCGTCCGGAATCGGCTTTATGCTTAGGCCTGCACGATGCAGGTCAGTTAGCCGTTATCGCATGGATGCGATGGTTTTAGGCTAACATCCCCTAAGAACTCCTTTTCGATTCCGTGACATCCGCCGGAGGCTTTAACTTCTTGGGTGTCCAAACACCCGCTGAAAGAAGTTAAAGCGATGGAGGTTTTTTTATCCCCCACCGCTTATTAGTTACTATCAATCGGGTACTTATGATGCTTGAATCCACTTCTTGTAATGAAAGAAAAACGAAAGTGAAAAATTCTTCTATATTGTATCATATCCACCTTCAAAGAATCACTAAGTAGAAGCGATATTATGTCGATCGTAAGCGAAATCTAAAAGTAAGGACTGTAGTGCTTCATTGTTACTTGCAAGATTGAGCTGTCGTTGTTTTTTAACAGCCCGTTCACTTCGAGCCTCATGTAATAAAAATTCCATGACAGCGTTTTGAATTTGTGATTGTTTCATTTTGCGACCAAGTCCAAGGTGAATAAAGCCATTATGTTCGCGAGGGAAGGCATGTAATAATTCAGCCTCAGTTTGTGCAAGTGTAATACAAGGTACTCCATAAGAGGCGATCTTATAAGGTGTATAGTTAGCATTACAAATAATAACATCTGCTTTTGGTAATAGTTTTAGGAGTGCGTTTTTATCACGAAGAATGGCAGTGTTACGACGACTAAGTACCATCATTTGCAAATCATCTGTTGCATGTCGATAGCTATCATCTATCATCACTGTAATTTGTAGTGGGATTTGTAGCTGCGTTAAGTGTCGAAGAGTACGGTAGGTTAAGTTATGCTCGTCCCCATCCTCAAAAGCAACAACGATATGAGGTGGATTTTCGGGTATTTTATTGTCTGGTCGATCCTCAAAATTTTGATAAGCTTCTGGTAATACAAAATTGAAGCTTCCACCAATATAATGAGAGGGTAAATAATCTTTAACTTCTTGATAGAGTGCTAGCAATACACAGTCACAGGCTTGACCACCCTCACCTAAATCATCAAAATGGATGATTGATTTGCAGAACGGTCGTAAATTTTGTACTTGCCAGCTTTCAGAGTTACGGCCATCTCTTACAATTAAATCAGGCTGAATACCTTTCATTTGCTTGGGTAGCTCATCAAAATGTTCAAATAAGATAGGCGAGAGATTGTCATTCATTAAAATCTGAATCCCATCATTTGAAGGGGTCTTTACAAATATGAAAACTTGTTCATTTGCAAGTAGCTTTGTCAGCGTTGCAACCCGTTCAAAAGGATACAGCCCTTTATCAATACAGCTTTCAATAATGAAGACAATCGTCTTTTTTAGTTCCATTGGTTGAGTTTCGTTTTGCAAATGTATCCCATCCTTTCATCCGTCTATTTAAATTATGGTGAATGATGGGCAAGTATGTGTAAAAAATTAGGATTAGATAAATTATAGCTCTAAATAGTTTTTCAAACTTCTACAAATTAAATGAGTAAGAGCTCCTTTTTTGACCGATAAAGAAAGTAGAGTTTGCGGGAAAATACATATAGGATTGTTTTAGTTTTTTAGCAAAAATAGAAGCTTTGTTCCGGCAATATGGTTTCTGGAGCAACTGAGCTTAGAAGGGGGTACAACTAATGGGAATGCGCGCAGCAATTGTTGTAGGGGCTACTGGATTAACAGGTACCTCTCTTGTAGAACAATTATGTGAAAATGATGAATATGTTTCAGTTATGGTAATTGCACGAAGAGCGCCGGCATTTACGCATCCAAAGCTAGAAGTGAAAATTCGTAATTTAGATACTTTAGAGGAAAAAGATCTCGAATTTGCACATGAGCTTTATTGTTGTTTAGGAACAACAAAAAAAAAGGCAGGATCTCGTGAGCAATTTGAGAAAGTTGATTTTGAATATCCACTAACGATTGCCTCGTTAGCCAAAAAACGAGGAATCCCACATATGCTAGTTATTACAGCAATGGGGGCAAATGAAAAATCTCCATTTTACTATAATCGAGTAAAAGGAAAGCTTGAACACGATCTTATGGAGCTAGGCTTACAAAGACTTTCTATTATCCGCCCATCTTTATTGGTTGGAGAGAGAGAAGAGTTTCGCTTAGGTGAAAAGGCGGGAGAGAAGGTTTTAAAGTTAGCAAAACCACTATTAGTGGGACCATTGAAGCGTTCAAGAGCTATAGAAGCTTCCCAAGTTGCGAAGGCAATGATCGTTATTGCACTGTACGGCGATAAACAGCCGGTTACCATTTATCCATCACAGGAATTGGCTCAATTAGATTTTCCCGAAACGCAGAATGAGGACGTTTCAAGAGAAAATTTATTTAATTGGGAGAAACGCAAATTATCGAGTATCAGCGATGGAGGAGATAAACTAAATCAAGAAGTCGTGATTAATCGAGATAAATATAAAATAGAGGAAACAGTTGTAGATAAAGAGGTAAATTTCCAACATCGTAGGGATAAATAAAGGTGAATACCTGCGGGAGCGAGATGAATACCCGCGGAAGCAGTGAATACCCGCGGAAGCAAGGTGAATACCCGCGGGAGCAGTGAATATCCGCGGGAGCAAAGCGAATACCCGCGGAAGCAAGGTGAATACCCGCGGAAGCGAGGTGAATATCCGCGGAAGCAAAGCGAATACCCGCGGGAGCAAGGCGAATACCCGCGGGAGCAAGGCGAATACCCGCGGAAGCAGAGCGAATACCCGCCAGTAGCGAAGCGAAGCGGCTCATCGGACGCCCTAAGGAAGCTTTGCTCTGTTCAAAAACGAAGCGACAGCAACAACAAATGTTTTCTGCAGCGAAAGCAAAGTGGCAGCTACGAAGCGCCCGGTCGGAGCGGAAATCAACCCCACGTTATGAGCCAAATATTATTTTAATAACAAGTAATCGCCATACCATTGTCTTTATTCCGAAGCGATATTTCTTGTGTAGACCACATTCCGCCTAAAGACTGAATTTAAGGTTTTAACTACTACAAATCTTTTCGTGCCTCTTTTCATTTGTTACAATATTATTGTAGAAGATGAATGTGGAGGCAAAAAGAAAATGAAAATTTTACTCGTTGATGGCACGATGTTTGGTCGTAAAACTGGTGCTATTTTAGAGCAAGTGGAGCAATATATTAAAGAATTAGATGCTAGTTTCGAATTAGAAATTATGCATTTTAGTCAATATAAGCATCAAATTGTAGATGGTTCACCGTTAAATGATGATATGAAGGAAATGATTCAAAAGTTTGAGGAAGCGGATGCATATATTATCGCTACACCGATTTTCCAAGCATCGATTCCGGGCGTTTTGAAAAATGCATTTGATTTCTTGCATCCAAAAACAATGCGCTATAAGCCAGTATCTATCGTGGCTAATGGTGGCACATATCAACACCATTTAGTAGTGGAAAATCAGCTAAAGCCAATTTTAGACTACTTCCGTGCACTTGTGACTCCGAACTATGTATACACACACACATCTCATTTTGATGCGGATAATAATATTGTAGACGAAGATGTTCATAATCGTTTACGTGAATTGGCTCGTGTTTTTGTGCAATATTGTGAAATGAGCAAAACATTGCCGAAAGAACCGATTGATCAACATTAATAAGATCTTTATCCCTTGTGCGGTGGAAGGAAATCACTGTGCAGGGGATTTTTCTTTTCAAGTATCCTCTTGCGATGTGATAAAATATAATTTTAGTGAATCGGAAGGGAGGGCTGCTCATGCAGGACATCGCTGTACTAGAAAAACAACGCTGTAATCTCATATTGACGAATAAGGCGAAGGAAGCGGTAGAGGAATGCTCAGCAAATGAGCATGCCTTTTTTGCCTTGCAAAAAGGATTTACCGTCTATATCGAAAAGCGTAAAGCTAAAACAATTGGTGAGACGTTTTTATCGATTTATTTTAATGCAGAGCAAAATGAAAAGTTAACGGACGTCCTTGCTGAGAAAACAGCCATTATGGATTGTGTGCTAAAGGCTGAAGGGTTGCTAGCTACAAATCTACGCTTTGTACATATGCGAGGCCCCATCAATACAAATCGTCGCTTACCAGCGGCATTACAATTTGTCACAAGACCTAATAATGGAGCAGGGATTCCGCTTGATCTTCATACAAAAATAAGACAACTACCTATAGCCGAGGAGCGCACAGAATATGTGAAAAAGCGTATCTCGAGCTGGGAAGGCTTTTTAAAAATTCAAGAACGTGATGCGACAGTTGATGACATTCATACAGAATTTAAACAAAGCTATTTTAATGAAGATTTTTCTAGGCTTACTATAGTCTGCCCTTATATAAAATCGAAGGAATGGAAGAAACTTGAAGGGTTAAGTGTGAACATTCAAGGAGTACGCGGTGAAATTGGACAAGTATTAAAGTCTAATGCAGGGAAGCAGACAATAGAAATTGACTTAAAGCCTTTTGTGCAAGATTTAGCACGTAAAGGTCAGCTTAACCTTCGTACGAAGCAAGCGAGCTTTAGTAATTTTGCGACATTGAGTCAAATTAGACGATTACGCAATGGTTTTACAAAGCTAGAAAAAGGCGAGGCCGTTAACCCTAATTTAGAGACTATACTATTTGAAAAGCGTCCCACAGTTCGAACATCCAAGCTACGAGAAGATGTTGATTTTCACAATAATTTAAACGAATATCAGCGACGAGCTGTTTTAGGCGCGTTGTCTGTAGAAGATTTGTTTGTCATTCAAGGACCTCCTGGCACAGGGAAAACAACCGTTATTTCTGAAATTTGTCAGCAAAATGTGAAGGCTGGTTTAAAAACACTTGTAGCTTCACAATCAAATTTAGCTGTAGATAATGCCTTAGGACGACTTCTTTCCAATCAAGAAATTCGAATTTTACGCTATGGTAGAACGGAAAGCATTGAAGAAGAAGGTAAAAAATTTATTGAGGAAAATGTTGCGCTTCAGTGGCGTGAGCAAACTCTCGCAGCAATAGAAGAGGAAATCATAGCCTTTACAGAACGTGAACAGGAACTAAAATCTAGTATTACCAAGGCTGAAGAAGAGCTAGAAAAGCTTGAGGCATGGCTTGAGGAGATTACAAAGGAAATAGCTGCAAAAGAACAGGCCGCAATTGACGAGCCCATTTTACAGCAAGAAATACAAGCGTTAAAAAAAGAGTTAAAGGCTGCAAAAACCGAGCAGCAGGAGAACGAGGCACATAAAGAGCATTACGGAAAACAGCTGGCGCAAATCGAACCTGCTGTAAAAACGCTTGAGCAGACTCTTGCAGAAAGTCCGTCTATCGAGCAACTGAAGCTTACTATAGAAGAAACTACTCAAAAGATGGAGCAATTGGAAGCAGCTGCTCAATTTAAGGAGCTACAAGAGCAAAAGCAGCATCTAGCAGTGCAGTTCAAAGATATCCAATTGAAATATGAAGAGGAAAATAATCGCCTTCGATTAATGAAGGAAGCCGAAAAATACATCAGTAATTTAACATCTTATGAGCGAATCGAACGATTTTTACAGCACTATCAAATTCGCCCGTCTTATGTGCTGTCACAGCAAATAAGTCGTTTACAGCATTTAGAGGATGCTAAAGATTTAGACGCATGGGCAACTATCAATTCACGTCTACAAAAGGCGATCGCAAAGCTTGAGGCGTTAGTATCTGATGAAGAAAAAGAACGTGCCCTTGCTAAAAGCAAATTGCAGCCTGTTCAATCGTTTTCGTTGCAAAATCTAACAGGTGTTTTTGCCCAGCTTAATACAGCCTTTCAAAATGATCAAACACCATCTACCGAGCAACTTGAGAGTTTCTTGCTCGGTTTATATATGCGTCGAGATTTTGTTTGGCAAAAAGGTGTAGCGCTGAAACAACAACAAGACCATAAAAATCAGGAATTTGAGTCCTTACGTAAAGGTATTGGTGGCTTAATACATCAAGAATGTGCGATTACAAGCTTTGACGTTCAAAGCATACAGCGACAATTGCAGCCGTATTTACAGCATACAGAACGACTTCAGCAACTAGCTGAGACATTTCAAATGGATACTGAACCAAAAGAGTCTGTAGAGCATTTGAAAATACTTGTATCGCAAGAGAAATCTTCTCTTCAAACAACACGTCAACAGCTGGAGGCAGTCGAGCAGGCTAATACACAGCTCCTACCAAAGAAAGCGGCACTTCAAACAGCGCAGACTAGCTTACAAGAGATTGAACAGCAACTCACACAAGTAGAGGAAAATATAAAAGAAATTAATATAGCTGGGTTAAAGAAAGAGAAGCAGCTCACAGCTTGCACGAAACTCCTACAGTCAACACCGGAGCGCACTTCTGAGGAGGTAGAGGAAGCAATTGCATCCTCCGAAGTAGCGATAGAGGAATTACAGCGCAAGGAGAAGCAGCTTCCTCTTCGAAAAAAATTACAAGAGCAATGGCGTGACAAGCTGCAAAACGCTACTGAATATGATTTAGATGAAATTCGAAAATTATATGTGCGTCACGCGAATGTGATCGGTACAACATGTGTGGCTTCAGCAAGCAAGGAATTTATGGAGAACTATCCGACATTTGATGTTGTCATTATTGATGAAGTATCAAAGGCCACGCCACCAGAGCTATTATTGCCAATGCTGAAAGGTAAGAAAATTATATTAGTGGGCGATCATCATCAGCTACCTCCATTACTTGGAGATGATACGTTGGAAGAAACATTAAAGGCGATGCTCGATGAAAATCCAAACTTTGACGGCGCGCAAGAATTAAAAAATTTGCTGCGTGAATCGCTGTTTGAACGTTTATTTAATAACTTACCGCAAACGCATAAGCAAATGCTGGCATTGCAGTACCGAATGCATGAGAAAATTATGCATAGTATTACACCGTTTTACGCGAAAGAGGAAAATGGCTTGCAATGTGGTTTACCAGATTCAGATGCAGCGCGAGACCATTGCTTAGAGGGACAATTTGTTAGCCGAGATGATCATTTGCTATGGGTCGATATTCCGACCGAAAAACCTTATTTAGAGGAGCAGGTAAAGGGCGGAACGAGTCGTTATAATGAAGGTGAATTACAAACTATTCGACGCATTTTAACTGATTTGAATAAGGCTGTTATCGAAGCTAAAGCAGCCGGACGCATGCCTCAAGATGCACAAAAAAGCGTTGGAGTTATTAGCTTCTACGGGGAGCAAGTAAAGAAAATTAATCGCCTTCTGCAACAGGAATTACAGCTACCACACCTTCATTTTAGAACCGGGACAGTCGATAAGTTCCAAGGTATGGAGATGGACGTCATATTAGTAAGTATGGTGCGTAATACACCTAAAGGGGGAGACGTTGGCTTTGCAAAAGATTACCGACGCTTAAACGTTGCCTTATCTCGTGCCCGTGAGCTATTACTACTTGTCGGAAGTGCTGAAATGTTTACTAAACGTGCGAAGCATCAAGATACACGAGAGATGTACAGCAATCTGTTAGATACAGTGAAATCCTATAACGGCATGCGTAATCATGAAGGACAGGTGATGTAGATTGTCAAAACTGCAGCAGCGCTTAATGCGTGAACTTCAGCAAAATCGAAATATTAAAATCGTCAAAACCGATGAATGGTGCATCCCGATTCGAACAGTAGAAGTAACCTATGAGCCCGTTCGTCGTTCCACTATGGATGTCTTGATGACTATGCTGTTAATCAGCATACAGGAAGCAGATTTTGCAAGTGCGCAAGATTTAAGTGAGTTATTGCTCGTCGATCCATTATTTATTGAGGATTTAGTATCATTAATGTCTCGAGTAAGTCTGATTGAGCAAGAGGAAGGCTTCTATCGATTAACATCTAAAGGACAGCAGCAACTGGAACGTGGCATCTTCGAGGAGGAGCTAGATGAAGAAATGGCTAACCTTTACTATAGCCCATGCCATCTTGCATTTCTTGCTGTCGATGAGGGCAATATCGAAGAATATGATGATCTACCAGAGCTCTATCGTTATGTGGATGAAGAGGCCGAGAAGCAGGAACAATTCGACGAAGCTATGTTAATAGAAGCGTTACAGCAAGAGGATGGCGAAGAAGCTGACGTTGGAGCTTCACAAAAAATAGTTTCAAAAATTGTGCAAACCGACGCTAAACAAATTAATGATAGCCCATGCCTCGAATTTGTCCTTCACGATAAAGAACAAGATATAATGTTCGTTCGTGTATGGAATGCGTTGTTAAATCAATGGGATCCACACCTAGAACAACAGCTCACAGAAAAAGAACAACTAGAGTGGCGTAAGAAGTACTTATAAAACAAAAACGAACGTGTAAAGCGTTCGTTTTTTGCTTTTCATAGTGATGGAAAAATGGTCAAGGATATCTTTGTGATATTGTCTAAAAGATCCACGCTATGTGAAGTGGTTGATCTTCGTTACGACTGGGCGACTCCTCGGGGATCAGCGATATAGAGGAACGAAGGCTAAAAACATCACGTCCTGTGATAACCCCTTAGTGACCAACCTCGTGTTGGCCCGAGACCCTGGAGCGAAGCGGATGTTTTCTGTGCGAAAGCTACAAAGCGCCTAGTCGGAACGGAAATCAACCCCTCGTTTTGCCGAGAAGTCATACTCTTTTTAGGTGAATGGCGATAAAACGGATAAGTTGGGCGATAAATTCAAAAAGTAAGGCGATAAAATGGTAAAAGACCTCTATAAATTTTTAAGCTCGCATATATTATTACAAAAAAGGAGGGGAACGATGTTTACGATTAGTTTATGTATGATTGTCAAAAACGAAGAATGTATTATTGAAAGATGCTTAGATTCCGTTCAACATCTAGTGGATGAAATCAATATTATTGATACAGGCTCAACTGATCGTACAAAAGATATCGTCCGAAGCTATACCTCTCGAATTTTCGACTTTACCTGGTGTGATGACTTTGCTAAAGCCCGTAACTTTTCCTTTCAGCAAGCTACGAAAGATTTTATTTTATGGCTCGATGCAGATGACGTAATCACAACAGAGCATCAGCGAAAATTTCTACAACTTAAGCAATCGCTCTATCATCCTAACGTCGATGCTGTTTCCATGGATTATTATGTAACGCTCGATGCAGATGGTTGTGTAGAATCAAGTGAAAAAAGATTGCGTCTCGTAAAACGTGCACGTAATTTTCAGTGGCAGGGTGCCGTCCATGAGTATTTAGATGTAACAGGCCAGCTCTATCATAGCGATATAGCCGTTACGCATTTACCAAGAAAAAGTGATATTCATCGCAATATTACTATTTATGAGCGTTTAAAGAAAGACGGGCACCCATTTTCAGCTAGAGAAACATTTCATTACGCAAATGAACTAAAATTGCATCAACGATTTTTAGAAGCGATCAATCACTATAATAGTTTCCTTGATTCTGCAAAAGGTACTGCTGACGAACATATCGAAGCTTGCTTAAATTTAGCGGATTGCTATCAACAGCTAAATGATACAAAACAAGCAACACAAGCTGTATTACAATCATTATTATATGATCGACCAAGACCAGAAACATGCTGTCGAATCGGTCATTTTTTTATGGAACAAATGAAAAATAAAGAGGCTATTTACTGGTATTCACAAGCATTACAACAGCCTAAAGAACAAACGATGGGCATTCAAAAGCATGCTTATTCCACATGGCTTCCGCATTTCCAGTTAAGCTTGTTATACAATCGCTTGCGTCTCTTTGAAAATGCACATCAGCATAATGAGGTAGCACGTAAATATAAGCCAAAAGATCAGCGCATACTAGATAATAGAACATACTTGTTAACACAGTTAAAGAAGTAAGAGCGTCATGGGAAGGGAACATCAATAAAATTAATATATATACCGTAACCAATTAACATTGATACAAAAACAACGATCGTCATAAAAATCACATTCCGAGGTCTGAAAGTTCGAGCATCCATTCATTCATCCCCTTTCGATTTTGTGAACATTCTGTTAACTCAACATATGTTTTGAGAGTGTGAGTATGCAGTTCGTCGTAAACATTTTTTTGAAGCATAGAAAAAGCAAACTCACAATTAGCGTGGATTTGCTTTTTTAACTTTTTCAGCGAATGTTCAAACACCAGCGACTATGATTGACATTAAGAGTAGATGGCTCTAAAGCAATTGCTGCCCCGAACTTATGGTATATTAGACATTACATAGTTAGTAAAGGAGTACGAATATATGGTTAAAAGTGTAGTTATTGCTGAAAAACCTTCAGTTGCACGTGATATAGCAAATGTCTTGAAATGTAATAAAAAAGGGAATGGATTTTTAGAAGGTGACAAATATATAGTTACTTGGGCATTAGGGCATTTAGTAACATTAGCCGATCCAGAAGCCTACGATAATAAATATAAAACGTGGAATTTAGAAGATCTTCCGATGTTGCCAGAACGAATGAAGCTAGTCGTTATGAAGCAAACGGGTAAGCAATATAATGCGGTCAAATCACAGTTAACTCGTAATGATGTAAATGAAATCATTGTCGCTACTGATGCTGGGCGTGAAGGTGAATTAGTTGCTCGATGGATTATTGACAAAGCAAATGTGAAAAAGCCAATTAAACGTTTATGGATTTCATCTGTCACAGATAAAGCGATTAAAGAAGGATTTGCCAATTTAAAACCGGGTAAAAACTACGATAATTTATATGCTGCTGCAGTTGCCCGTTCTGAAGCGGATTGGTATATCGGTTTAAACGCGACACGTGCTTTAACGACAAGATTTAATGCGCAGCTAAATTGTGGCCGTGTTCAAACGCCAACAGTTGCAATTATTGCTGCACGCGAAGATGAAATTAAAAACTTCAAACCACAAACGTATTACGGTATTGAAGCGCAAACAGATTCATTAAAGCTTACATGGCAAGATGCAAATGGTAATTCACGTAGCTTCAATAAAGAGAAAGTTGACGCTATTGTTAAAGGACTAGGCAATCAAGATGCAAAAATAGCTTCGGTTGATCGCAAGCCTAAAAAATCATTTGCCCCAGGTCTTTATGATCTAACAGAATTACAGCGAGATGCCAATAAATTATTTGGTTTTTCTGCAAAAGAAACATTAAATATTATGCAAAAGCTATATGAATCTCATAAAGTGTTGACATACCCTCGTACAGATTCTCGCTACTTATCATCTGATATTGTCGGCACATTACCTGAGCGTCTAAAAGCATGTGGTATCGGTGAATATCGTACATTCGCGAATAAAATCTTAACAAAGCCGATTAAAGCGAATAAATCATTTGTAGATGATAGTAAAGTATCTGATCACCATGCCATTATTCCAACTGAGGGCTATGTGAACTTTTCTGCGTTCAATGATAAAGAGCGTAAAATTTATGATTTAGTAGTAAAACGATTTTTAGCTGTATTATTCCCAGCACAAGAATATGAGCAATTAACTGTACAAGCTCAAATTGGTCATGAGAAATTTATTGCCAAAGGGAAAACAGTTATAAAAGTTGGCTGGAAAGAAGTATATCAAAATCGTTTTGATGATGAGGAATCGACGGATGATGTTAAAGAGCAATTACTTCCTCGTTTAGAACAAGGCCAAGTGTTAAAGACAAAGCTAATTGCCCAAACATCTGGTCAAACAAAGCCACCAGCACGTTTTACAGAGGCAACATTACTGTCGGCTATGGAAAATCCTACGAAGTATATGGAAACGAACGATAAGAAGCTTGTGGATACATTGAAATCGACTGGTGGATTAGGCACAGTCGCAACACGTGCAGACATTATTGAAAAGCTATTTAATTCATTCTTAATCGAAAAGCGTGGCGGCAAAGAAATTTACATTACATCCAAAGGTCGTCAGTTACTTGACTTAGTGCCTGAAGAATTACGTTCTCCTGCGACAACAGCCGAGTGGGAGCAAAAGCTTGAGCTCATTTCAAAAGGGAAGTTGAAAAAAGACGTGTTCATCAATGAAATGAAAAAGCACACGCAAGAAATAGTTGCTGAAATTAAAGGGAGCGATAAAAAGTACAAGCATGACAATATTTCAACAAAGTCCTGTCCGGATTGTGGCAAGCCAATGCTTGAAGTCAACGGTAAAAAAGGTAAAATGCTTGTCTGCCAAGATCGTGAATGTGGTCATCGTAAAAACGTATCACGTGTTACAAACGCACGATGCCCGCAATGTAAGAAAAAACTAGAGCTTCGTGGTGAAGGTGATGGTCAAATCTTCGTATGTAAATGTGGTTATCGTGAAAAATTATCTGCATTTGAAGCCCGTCGTAAAAAAGAAGGTGGCGGCAAAGTAGATAAACGTAGCGTGCAAAAATACATGAAGCAGCAAGAAAAAGAAGCTGAACCGATTAATAATGCGTTCGCAGATTTATTAAAAGGGATGAAGTTTGATTAGCAGTATAAGATAGATTGTTATTTAAGTGGTTGAGACAAAGCTTTAGTTAAATAATAGGCAGCCCGGAAAGTTTTACGGACAGTAAAATTTTCTGGGCTTTATATACTTGGACCAATAAAAAGAAAGGAAAATGGTTGAGTTCTAGCTTTTCTTGTTAAATTTTTTGAAGTGCTATTAAATAGGAAGTTTCTTAATGAAATAAAAACTTTTAATTTTTTTGAGAAAAAGTGTTGACCTTTTTAGATTAAGAGAGTAATATTATACAAGTCGTTAAGATAACTACTGAAAACAACATCTACATTAAATAAATTAGTTGTTGACAGCGAGTTTGCGACATGATATTATATAAAAGTTGCTGCTGAGAAAACAGCGACACAATGAACCTTGAAAACTGAACAAGCAAAACGTAATCAATAAAGTTTTTAATAGCTAACCTTGAGTTGGTGAACGAAACAAAATTTTGGACATCAAACATGATGCCAGCAAAACAATTTGAGCTAATCAAATTTCTTTTATGGAGAGTTTGATCCTGGCTCAG
>NZ_JBNNUW010000027.1:0-62952 GCF_050280125.1 Lysinibacillus sp. NPDC093692 | reverse complement strand
CGTATATTTAGTATAACGAGATTTTTTTGTGAAATGAACAAAAAACCCCGAATAGGGTCACTTTTTAAAGTGTCCACTATTCGGGGTTCAGTTCAAAACAAGAGGAGTGTTTTTTTTGTTGCTTAAATTTGCATATCAAGACTTTTTAGATGATAGGAAATTTAAAAACACGAGCAAAGCAAATATTCAAAACTACAAAACGCTTTTAGGCAAATTCATTGATTATTGCACTTAGAACCAAGTAATAAATGTTGAGGATATTACTTATAATCATGTCCGACAACATTTGATTGTTTGCCAAGAAAAAGGTGATAAACCAAGCACAATTAATACCAAAATTTTGAGAATACGAGCGTTCTTGAATTACATGATTGAATGTGAAGTCATTGCGAAAAATCCTGCACATAAGGTCAAAATGCAAAAACAGGATACTAAAGTTGAAGTTTTTACGGACGAACAGATTAAACAAATGCTCAATTTCTATAGACGTATCAAAAGACGTGAGAAAACATACATGGCAATCGTGACTACTTAATCATTGTGTTGATTCTTGGCACAGGTATTAGGAGAGGTGAAATTTGTAATTTGCAATGGAGCGATGTTGATTTCGCAAATAGGTCAATATCAATCTTTGGGAAAACAAGAAGGAAAGAAACGATGCCGATTACGGACAAGTTGGCGAAATTCTAACGAAACGTTATGTACCTAGCAAAATGCTAGCCACCCACGATTTTGGCTTGATGTGTTTATTAAACACTTCGGAACAGGTGCTCTCTAAAACGGTAAGTACCTATTGTACCTCGTTTCAATCTTCTGTTATTATTAAACAAATTACATAAAATAAACCAAAATTTCATACTGAATACAAATTATAAGTGAGGTTTAATAATATGCAGAGAAAAACAAAATCGGTTATCGTCATTATTGTAATAATGGCCATTTTTGGTGGGATTTTTGGTTACATCAAATTCACTGAACAAATGGAGAAACCTGTTCCTGAAAAAGAAAAAGCAACTGTTGAACATAATGGAGTAATTCTTGAAAGTAAAACTGTTACAAAAGAAGAGTTGCTTTATCCTGACAACTTAATAGAAAACAAAGTGAACGAAGCCATTCACAGCATGTCTCACCAAAAGGTTGAAGCTAAAGTAAAATGGGGTCATGAACAAATAACACAAGAAAAAGTTGACCGATTGTTGGAAATTTCCCAAAAAAGCAATTATAAATATAAAGAACTTTATATTTCAATATTGGAAAGATGGTCGGAAGGTGATTTTTCAAACGCCGTTGACGAACACAATTCCATATGGCAACTTCAAGGTGGCGATGAATCAAGAAATTCAGGGAAAGCAATTCGTTTGCTATCGCCCGAGGAAGAAGCACAGTATGTAGAACACAATTTAAAATATGATTTATATGATGGCACTCATTAATGAGAGAAATTTTCTATTTGTACGCCATTTACCAGTCTGTTATCATAATTAATTACTAAAAATCCACCAAATTACTACGTAGATATACTAGCAGTTGAATGTGAGGATTCAGTAGAATAGATAACACTACTTCATGTTCTGTCTTAACACCAGAAGCAGTAGTAGCAGATATTCCAGAACCAGCATCAGCAATGCCAGCTATGTCTGGTATGGGCGGCATGCCAAGAATGATGTAACCTACAGCTCTAGCTAATAAAAGCACTTCTCAATTTGAGAAGTGCTTTTTTGCTTTTTTCGGAACCAGGTAAAACGGAATGTTAATAACAATATCGTCGAGATTTAAATACGGATTGGCTAATGAAACACATCTTTCTTCACTTTTCTTCTCTACATATGCCTTCTATTATGATCGTTGTTGGCATTAAAATAGGTACATATTCGATAAAGATATAATTCGTTAAAGTAGAAAATGTTATAAAATATATCAAAATTAATTATAATAGAAGAAAATATCATTTAAAGGATGTTTAGATAAATGGCCATTATAAAAATCAAGAAAATTAAGATACAAAATTTACGAAATGTACGACATGGCGAAATTGTTTTAACGGTGAATTTTGAGACATTTTTTAAGGCTAACGTTGTAGGTTTATACGGACAAAACGGTTCAGGGAAAACAACTATTGTTGATGCATTTGGCTTGTTAAAGGCACTGATCTCCGGCTGGATTACTGAAATAAAATTACCGTCTCAAGAAAAGAGATTAATTATGGCAGGAGAGGATACGGCAAGTATTGAGTTTGAGTTTCTTGTAGAAAATCCATTTGGCACTTTTTTTCTTAATTATTACGTAGAGTTACAAGAAGATCAAAACAGACTGTACACAACGGAAGAACGTATAGCTTACAGAGAGAATGAGAAAGGTAAGCGTTCAAAAATTCTAATTAATGTTACAGAGGAAGACATACAACTACGTAAAGCTACTCTTTCTGATATGAATGAAAAAACGCGTATCCAATTACTAGTCATTCATCAACTATCTAAAAAACAATATACGTCCTTTATCTTTCACAAAGATTTAAAGCCATTATTACAAGACAGATTGTCAGAGCTAGAAATGCAATTACTTCATAATTTAGCAATAGATTTTAATCGAGATCTACATGTTGTTAATAATCAAAATATCGCACCATTATTTGAGGAGCGCAGCATGCCATTTAGTATCCATCTAGAAAAAACTCGTGGTTCTATCCCTTACAATTTGAAAGGACCAGCGTTATTGCCAGAGGATACGTTTAATGTGTTATGTGAAGTAATAGAACAAAGTAATCGTGTATTATCAGCGATTATTCCGGGTCTAACTATTAAGATTAATGTCATTACAAAACAAACGATGGATAATGGAGAAAAAGGAGTCCGTTTTGAATTTTTATCACAGCGAGGGGAGCGCGAATTACCACTAAGAACAGAGTCAGAAGGGATTTTGAAAATTATTTCTGTACTCAGTGTGCTCATTGCCGTTTATAATAACCCGAATGCTTGTGTAGTAATTGATGAGTTAGATTCTGGTGTTTTTGAATATTTATTAGGCGAGTTGTTAACAGTGATTGATGAGGACGGAAAAGGCCAGCTTATTTTTACGTCTCATAATTTACGCGTGTTAGAGGTGCTTGCTATTAAAAACTTATGGTTTACGACAACGAACGAGGAACGTCGTTATATGCAGCTAAAAGGTATTAAAGAGGTAAATAATGCTCGAGATGTTTATTTACGTGCAATCCAGTTGGGCGGACAGGATGAAGAGGTTTATAAAGAAACGAAGATATTTAAAATTAAGCGTGCCTTTAGAAAAGCGGGTGTCCAGCATGACTAAAAAAGTTCTTTTAATTATTGTAGAGGGGCAGACGGAGCAAATTGTTTTAGAGGATTATCTAGATGAACATTTTGCAAATTCTACGATTCGCTTTGATGTACAACGGGAAGATATTTTAACGAAGTGGGATGCCAATAAACGGATACCTAATATTAAAAATAGCGTTACGCGAGTGATTCAGAACTATTTGCAAAAGTATAAGTTTTTAGCGAAGGATTTAACTGCTGTTGTTCATATTACCGATGCAGACGGTTGTTTTATTGACCCCGAATTTGTCAAAGTAAAGGAAGATATTGAGCAAAAACTATACTATACAGAAGATGCAATATTGGTGAAAACTGAGAAGCGTAAGGAACAAATCGAGCAACGCAATGAAATGAAGGCGAATAATGCCAAAATCCTTGTGGCGAATGATCATTTTAGCATTCAGCGATTAAGAATACCGTACCAGCTATTTTATTTTTCTACAAACTTAGAGCATGTACTATGGAATGAGCGCAATGAAATAGCAACGGAAAAGGTGCAAAAGGCAGATGAATTTATGGACAATTTATCGAGTTCTATAGAAGAGTTTTTAAAAGACTATCTTCCAGTTAATGCAGAGCTTTCGTATAAAGAAAAAATGAAAATGAGCTGGTCATTTTTAATGGAGGGCTGTAATTCGTTACAACGCGGAACGAACGTGCCGTTATTATTTGAGATGATTAAATCAGATGTACAATAAAGTGTAACTTTAATCAGTGGGGTCCACATCTTCCACTGATTTTTTGTTTCACCAATAAGGCTTTAATGGGTAGTTTATGCCTATGCCCTCCATAATCGTTGGAGGGCATTTTATTGTTTAAAAGACAAAATATAAAAAGAGCAACATGCCAGAAGATACATAGTTGATTGTAGTGGAGACTGGACATCGCCCAGACGGGAATAACTTCGCTAATTCCTCCACAATAACACTACGCATATCCATTTTAGAATGGCTTGCCTCGGAATTGACACTACCAACCTGATTAATATTTACAACGAGGTGTTTTACGCTAGTTGTGAAAATAATTTGAAAAAGTGTAACAAATAATTAGTTGCGACGACTTATTTGTAAGTGTAGAAAGTGGGGTGAAGTTTTGCGTCAGGATATATTAAAAATTGAACATTTGTACGATTGTTATCATCGTGATGTGTATCATTTTGCGCTTTATTATACAAATAGCAAACAAGAGGCAGAGGATATTACACAAGAAACGTTTTTTAAGGCGATGAAGCAGTTACATAATTTGAAGGATAAAGATAAAGTGAAAATTTGGCTCTTATCAATCGCACGGAATACAGCAGTAGATATACATAGAAGGCAGAAAATAAAGCGTTTATTAACAGAAAAACTTAGCTGGCAGCCCGTCTTGAAGGAAGTACCAAAGCCTTTAGAGATTGTGGAGAAAAATGAGCAATGGCAGGCAGTACAAGAAGCATTAATGACATTAAAATCACATGATCGGACAATCATTATTTGCAGAATGCTAAAAGACTACACGATACAAGAAACAGCAGCGATAATAGGTATCTCGGAAGTCAAGGTACGTGTTGATTTTCACCGAGCAATGGCAAGGCTTCGAAAAAAGGTTGGGAGGGATGATTGATGGAAGAACGTGATTACGATTTAGTTGACGCACTAAAAAAACGCCCTGATAAAGATCCAGATATAGATTTCTCAAATCAATTACGTCAAGAACTCGAAATGACTCATATAAAAAAGACAAAAAGATTTACTATCGCAACCATACTAACCGTTCCAGTGACGCTAGTTGTTCTTCTATTTGTATTCAGCATTGGTACAGGACAATCGTTCCATTTGAAAAATGCAGCACAGTTAACTATCAATCCGGAAAAAGATCTTACTAATATAGTGTGTATGTTCCTCATGCTTACGCTCTCATTGTTTATTTTGTTCGTTTATTACAAAGGACTTACGAAGGGAAGACTTGTCTACATGACATTTTCTTTGTCTTTCTTGGCATGGGTAGGGAACCTAGTTTATGCAGAGCATCAAAATATGGATGAACCTATTGTACAACCAAGCTATAGCGAATCCTACGATTATACGAGTAAGCAGTACTATTTAGATGAAATTCAACAGGAACATGGTAACTATTTGATGAAAACAAATGAGAGGGGTATGAAATAATGAAAAATCCTTACGATCATTTATTTAACGGGGTGTGCTTTGTTTTTGTAGATTCAAGTTTTTTCGGATTACCGGATATGTTCCCAGATTTTATTGGATATATATTTTTTGCATATGGTATTCACTTACTGCCAACGTTCCATAATTTAAAGCGTTGGTCGAAAAACTTCGCTATTATTTTGGCGGTAATGACATTTTTCTTAGAGCTAGGTCAATGGCTAGGACATAGTATACTAGGTGAAATTGGTGTACAGTTTATGCAATTTTTATTCATCATCTTCATGTATTGGGTTTTTCAATTATTATTACACATTCATAATAATAAACCTCTTGAAGTTAAAACATTTAAAACATACCAGAAATTCATGGCATTTATGCTTTGCGGTTTTGTCATACAGGCATTTTCAATAAATGTTGATACAAGTATGCGAGAAAATGTTCATTTTATAGGTTCTATACTTCAGTTGTTTGCTTATTTTCTATTCATATTCTATTATCGAGCGTGTCATAAATACTATAAAAAAATTAATGGTAATAAGGTTCAGTCGCTGTAACAAGCGATGGATCTTTTTTTTGTTTTAGGGAATCTGTGCTTACTGAGTAATGACATCTTTTCCTTTTCTAATTCATAAGCTTTATAGGTGTAATTTTATCAAGCAAGAAGGAGGCACTGTCATTCAAATACATGTTGTACGGGCAGGGGAGTCCATATGGGGTATTTCGCAGGCGTATGGGACAACAGTTCAAAGTATTGTAGATGCCAATCAAATTCCTGAACCGAATCGATTAGTTGTCGGGCAAGCGCTTGTAATACCGATTGTCGGAAATTTTTATTATGTTCAGTCAGGGGATAGTTTATATTCAATCGGCCAACGCTTTGGCATTAATTATTTAACACTTGCTCAAGTCAATAATATTAGTCCGAGTCAGCCTTTATCGATGGGTATGCGACTTTATATTCCACCTCAACCAAAAACAAAAGCTGAAACATTGGCGTATTTAGAGCCGAGAGGGACATTCGTTAGTGAGGCATTATTGAGCCAAGCAAGAGAAGCGGGTCCGTTTTTAACGTATCTAGCTTTATTTAGCTATGAGGCAAGGCGGGATGGAACGCTTAAGAGTCCCCCGAGTCAAGGGGTGACGCAGATTGCTAATGATACAGGAGCTTCTCTAGCGATGGTTGTCTCAAATTTGGAGAATTTTAGTTTTAGCGGTGATTTAGCGCGAGATATTTTTCAAAGTACAGCAGTACAGGATTTGCTTTTTAGTAATATTCTTGAAGAGGCAAAGCGTTTAGGAAGCGTTAAAGATATTCATTTCGATTTTGAGAATTTGCCGGGCGATCAACGAGAAGCGTATAACAATTTTTTAAGGAGAGCGGTGAGTCGATTCCACCCACAAGGCTATACCGTATCGACAGCACTAGCCCCAAAAACAAGTGCTAGTGAGCGTGGTCCATGGACGGAGGGGCATGACTATAAAGCACATGGAGAAATAGTGGATTTTGTTATGTTAATGACTTATGAATGGGGGTATTCTGCAGGGCCACCTATGGCTGTATCGCCACTTCCCGAGGTAGAGGCGGTTGTAAAATATGCAGTAAGCGAGATACCTCGTAACAAAATTATACTTGGACAGAATTTATATGGATATAACTGGACATTGCCTTTTGTACAAGGGGGCCCGAATGCAGAAGCAATTAGTCCACAAAAAGCAATTGAGATTGCTAAAAAATATAATGCCGCTATTCAGTTTGATTTGAGATCTCAAGCTCCGTTCTTTGAATACTATGATGAGCAAGGTAGAGCACATGTGGTTTGGTTCGAGGATGCAAGATCTATTCAAGCGAAGTTCAATTTAATCAAAAGGTACAACCTTAGAGGAGTGGGCTACTGGAAATTAGGTCTACCGTTCCCGCAAAATTGGCTATTGATCGGATCAAATTTTGATGTAGTAAAGAAATGAGAATCTTAAGGAGTAAATACTTTCTCTGCAAAAGGAGCTCATTCCCTTTTCTAATAAATATTAATTATCTGGAAATGACATTTCCATTTATGGAAATATATATTATAATAATGGTAAATGATATTTTAGGAGGTATATTTTGGATAAATTCAAAAAGTTAGGTATCATACTAGCGTCTACTGCATTTTCAGTGGGTGTAATTTCGCCAATGGCACAAGCTTCAGCAAATGTAAAAGAATCACAAGAGAGAGTTGCAATCCAAGTAGCTTCAACAGAAACAAAGGTTACAAAAAGTGAGCTTATTAAGCAATTGAATACATTATTCCCAGGCAAGTTCAAATTTGTATCAGAGAAAGATTTCTCAATGGGGGAAGCGCATTACTTTAATGATGATGCTACAATACGCTATGACTTAAGCTTCCAAAAGACAATCAATGGCAAAGATGTTTTTGGTGATTTTACGTTTAAAGGCGAAAATTTAGAATTAGAATATTTCCACTATCAACCTGCCAATATAGCGGATGCATTGTATCCAGTGAAGTATTCAGAGGCTGAGGCAAAGAAAATTGCCCAAGACTTCTTAAAGAAATTGCCGAATACTGCAAATTACAAGCTTCGTGAAGACGATTGGTTTGGTGATTTTGGTTTTAGTTTTAGTCGACCTTTATCTGAACCAATTACGTATTCATTCAATTATTCGCCAACACATAATGGTGTACCATTAAGTAATGAGAATCTCAATATTACTGTTCTAGCAAATGGTGAAGTTGTAAGTATGTATCGTAATACTGAGTCAACTAGTAAGGCAACATTTGATAATGTAGTTCAGAAAAAGAATGAATCAGATATACTTGCACAAGTTCGCGAAAATTTGTCAGTAGATTTACGCTATATGGTGGATTATAACTACCAAACAGGCGAATCTATTGCGAAGCTTGTGTATATGCCACCAACAAACTTCACGGGTGTGCATGCATTAAATGGGCAGTGGCATACATTAAATGGTTTTACTTCTCAAGTACCAACGGCAAAAGGTGTAGAAAAACTGGCATCGCAACCACTTGAACCTAGAAAGAAGGACGTTACAGTAGCAGAAGTTGAAGAGTTAGCTAAGTCTTTCTTGAAAGTTGATTCAGACAAAGTGAAGCTACAAATTGAGTCGGTTAATGAAAGAGAAAATGACAATGGTGAGACAATTTATTCAGTGAATTATATGTATCATTTAGCAAATAGTGGCTATGGCGCATCATTCGAAGTGAACAAGGCAACGGGTGAGATTACAGACTACTGGGATATACGTAGAGATTTCATGGAGACAGATCAGAAAGTTGAACCGATCGCAAAAGAAGCTGCTTTAGCAAAAGCGATAGACTACTTAAAAGAGTGGGCTCCGTCCTATCTTCATAACTATTCAAAACCAATAGAAGAAACAATATATGATAAAGATAGTAAACGTTATTACTTCTCCTTCCCACGTATTGTCAATGGTATTGCTGTAGTAGGGGATGAAATTTCTGTAGGTATTAGTGCAGATGGGAAATTAAGTTCATTAAATATTAGTAATCACAAGATTGATAATTGGCCAGCTGTGAATAAAGCTATTCCTGCTGATAAAGCAAAAGAAACGTTCAATAAGGGGCTAGGCTTGGAGCTTCAGTATGCAAAACAGGATGGCGAGGATAAACATCACTATGATTTAGTATACTCTCCAGTTTATGATGGAAGCTTATTCAATAGTATTGATGCAACAACTGGTAAATGGCTTCAAGATGTTGATGATGCCAAAGAAAAACCAGCTATTTCACATCCAACAGCTGGAGGAGAATTAAATTATTTACTACAACAAAATGTATTAGAAGTTAAAGACCCAGCGAACTTTAACGCTGATACAGCTGTAAACAAGGGCGAAGCTTTGAAAATTTTAGTTAAATCATTAACATACGGATATTATGATTTTGGTCCTTATGGAAGAGGTGACGAGAAGCAATCCTTTAATAACATTGACAAAAAGCATCCATTATATGGAGTCGTTGAACAAGCTGTAGGCATGAATATTATACAACCTGCGGATCAATTTGCAGTAGATAAAGAATTGACTCGTCAAGAGCTTGCAGAATGGTTAGTACGTATATTAAATTTAGAGAGTGCTGCTAAGCATAGTGACATTTACAAATTAAACTTCGCTGATGCAAGCTCAATTAAACAGGAATACGCAGGTTATATTGCTTTAGCAAGTGCGATGGGTCTAATTGATGGACAGCAAAATAAATTCAATGCTACTGGGAAAGTGACGTATGCAGATTTGGCGATTTCTACAGTTCGTCTAGCAAAGGCTATTAATGAGGAAGACAACGGCCGCCATTACTACTATTAATCAGTAATCGATATATGAAGGGGCATCTCCTATTTTAGGGGATGCCCTTTTTAACTTCTTTCAGCAGTTGTTTTCTGTACCGAAAGCGAAACGGCAGTTACAAATATGACGAGGCATAATTGATGATTACAGTAAAACAAAAGGATTGCCGTTAATAATTTTATATGTTATTATTATCTCGAATTAAAGATAAATTAATTCGAAGTAAATGAGAAGAGGGAGTCGTATGAAGGAAAACAATCGTAATTTAAAAGCTTTTACGGTCTTGTTCCGGGCGTATCAAACGATTCAGGATGCAACAAAGAGAGATTTACTTCAATACGATTTAAATCAAACCGAATTTTCAGTACTTGAGTTTTTATATCACCATGGTGAGCAACCAATTCAAGTGATTGGAAAGAAAATTTTAATTGCAAGCAGTAGTATTACGTATGTTATTGATAAGCTCGAACAAAAAAGTTTTGTGTATCGACGAGCTTGCCCAAAGGATCGTCGTGTCACATATGTTTTATTAACATATGAAGGACAAACGTTGATGGAAGAAATATTTCCAAAGCATGAACAAAAAATTAATGAGATTTTTGAAGTATTAGATCAACAGGAGATGGACACAATGATCCTGTCTTTAAAAAAGGTTGGTTTAAACGCAGTTGAAAAATAAAAAATTTTACGTATATATCTCGAATTCGAGATAAATAGGAGGAACATAAAATGAATCATTTAAAAGGAATTCACCACGTTACAGCTATTACAAGTAGTGCGGAAGAGAATTATAAATTCTTTACTTATGTATTAGGGATGCGATTAGTGAAAAAAACAGTAAATCAGGATGATATCCAAACATATCATTTATTCTTTGCAGATGATAAAGGTAGTGCTGGTACTGATATGACATTTTTCGATTTCCCAAACATCCCAAAAGGTGTGCATGGAACTAATGAAATTTCCAAAACTTCATTCCGCGTGCCTACAGATGCGGCATTGGACTATTGGGTAAAACGTTTTGATCGATTAAATGTTAAACATACAGGTATACAAGAGCAATTTGGCAAGAAAACTTTATCATTCGTAGATTTTGATGATCAGCAATATCAACTTATTTCTGATGAAAACAATACAGGCGTTGCATCAGGTACTCCATGGCAAGATGGACCGATTCCTCTTGAGTATGCAATTACAGGCTTAGGTCCGGTTTTTATAAGAGTTGCTAATTTTAAATATTTCAAAGAAATGCTAGAAAAAGTGATGCTCTTTACAGAAATTGCAGAGGAAGAGGATTTCCATTTATTTGAGGTTGGTGAAGGCGGAAACGGTGCACAAATCGTTGTAGAGTTTAACGCAGTTTTACCAGTAGCTCGTCAAGGCTTCGGTACAGTACATCATGCTGCATTCCGCGTAGATGATCGCGCTGTATTAGATGAATGGACTGAACGATTTGAAAGCTTTGGCTTCAATACTTCGGGTTATGTAGACCGTCACTTCTTTGAATCACTTTATGCGCGAGTTGCACCACAAATTTTATTTGAGCTAGCTACTGATGGTCCAGGATTTATGGGGGATGAGCCTTATGAAACATTAGGTGAAAAGTTATCGTTGCCACCGTTTTTAGAGCCAAAGCGTGCACAAATTGAAGAGCTTGTTCGTCCTATAGACACTGTAAGAAGTACGATTACGTTCGATAAAGAATAAGAGTAATATTTTTAATTCCATTCAGTAGAGAAACACAAGCCTCGCTGAATGGAAATTACATATTTTTGAAAGAAAATGATTGGAGGTCAATTGGATGGAATTTGCAAAGGTAATAGATAAGCGTCGTTCTGTGAATAATTTTATAGAGGGCATTAAAATGAGCGAAGAAGATATACGTCCCATTTTGGAGGATGTCAAACTTGCTCCATCTGCCTTTAATTTACAGCATACTAATTACATCGTTGTTTTAGATGAAGAAAAAAAAGAAAAAGTAAGAGAAGCGGCATATGGGCAGTATAAAGTGCACTCAGCCTCAGCGGTTATACTTGTTTTAGGAGATAAAGAAGCCTATAAAAATACTGCTAACCTTAGTCAAGGGATGGTAGACTTAGGCATTATTAATGCTTGTGAGTTAGAAAATCTTGTCGAAGAAAATACAAAATTTTATGAAGAGCGCGGCGAGGAGTTTAAGAAAGCGGAAGCCATTCGTAACGCTTCACTTTCAGCTATGTTATTTATGTTGGCAGCCAAAAATCGTGGATGGGATACATGTCCAATGATTGGCTTTGATCAGCAACAAATGAGAGCCCTTTTTAATGTTCCGGAAACACAAGAAATTGCGCTAATGATTACAATTGGTAAGGAAAAAGAAAGTAGTCGTCGCTTGCGTGGTTATCGTAAACCAGTTGAAGAATTTGCAACCTATTATTAAAAGAAGCTGTATAAAATAGGGAGTTTCACAAATGGTAGGTTTGTGGCCAGTTGTGGGTTACTTTTGTTAAAGCGTATACTATGTAAATAAGTTGATTGGAGTGGAGGCTGGGCGACTTCTTGGGGATTAGCGTCACAGATGAGACCCTGGAGCGAGCATCGCGAGTGAAGCGGCTCATCGGACGCCCCCAGGAAAGCGCCCAGCCGGAACGGAAATCAACCACACGTTTTGGTGATGATCCAAATAATAAAGTAATGCACATTTAGGAGGAAATATTGTGAAAGTAGTAGCAATCGTAGGTAGTATCCGTAAAGAATCTTATAATCTGCAGTTAGCGAAATTTATTCAAAAGCGTTATGCGGAGAAATTAGATCTTGAAGTATTAAGCTTAAATGACCTACCAATGTATAACCAAGATATCGAAAATGAAGCACCGCAAACAGTATTAGATTTTAAAGCAAAAGTAAAAGAGGCGGATGCCGTTCTTTGGCTGACTCCAGAATATAATGGTACAGTGCCAGGTGTTATGGTTAACGCCATCGATTGGTTATCTCGCGTTGATAAAGTAATGATTGGCAAGCCATCATTCATGATGGGCGCATCAATGGGTAATTTAGGTACTGTTAAAGCACAATTACACTTAAGAGATATTTTATTCTCACCTGGAGTAAATTCACCATTGCTTAGTGGTAATGATGTTTATATCGGCGCAGTACACACTAAATTTGATGCTGAAGGCAATTTAACAGATGAGGGTACTATTAAATTCCTAGATGTAGTTATTGCTAACTTCTTAAACTGGATGAAAACATACGTTTAAAAATAAAAAACTTGAATCAGCACCGAAACGTGTGGATGATTTCCGTCCCGACTGGGCGCTTTGTTGCTGACGCTGCTTTCGCACAGAGTAAAGCTTCCTGGGGGCGTTCGATGAGCCGCTTCGCTTCGCTGCAGGGTCTCGGGCCAACACGATGTTGGTCACGAAAGCGTTATCACAGGATGTGATGCTTTTAGCCTTCGTTCCCCTATCGCTGATCCCCGAGGAGTCGCCCAGTCTACACTACAATCAACTATAAACGTTTTAACAAAAGTCATTTACAACTTTTGGTGATGAACCAAAAACTGTCCAATTAAGTATGTTATATACTTTTGGACAGTTTTTTTATCTCTTTATTTAATTGGAATTATTTTCAATACCTTTTGAAGACGGTATGCAAAAATACCCGCGAATATAGCTAAAATAATATCCTTTGGCAAAGGAGGCATCATCCAAAGCCATGCTATTTTATAAGTGAAAGCATCAGGCGCACTAGCCCATAGCTTATAGGCAAAGTACATCCAATTTGTCCCTAGTAAATAATTAATAGCAGTTGCAACTAATGCAGCAACTATATAGCTTTTCTTCGTTCCACTGCGTTCTACAATAAGCCCTGCGACAAATGCAGCTAATATAAAAGAGACAATGAAACCAAATGTAGGACTTAAAATTTGTCCAAAGCCACCGCTGAATCGTGCAAATACAGGTGCGCCTGCTAAACCGATGCACATATAAACAGTACAAGCGAGAGCCCCTTTTCTACTACCGAGAATAAGTCCCGCTAAAATAGCGAAAAATGTTTGCAATGTGATCGGTACTCCGCCTACAACCATGAAAGGTACAATGGACGTAATATTAGCTCCTATCATCATTAATGTTGAAAATAGTCCAATGTATGCAATATCTACTGTTCTTAATTTTTGATGTGTATGTTCCACAACGGTTGTCATTATTTCACCCCTAGAAAGTAAAGTTGATAATAATAGTGTAAAAAAATAAAGTTTTTGTGTCAACTTGATTATTATTTCCGGTTAACGTAAAGGTGTTTTTTAACTTGATAAATGATTGATAGTATAGACTAACTATTGAAATATATGATAGAATTGTCATAATTTTAAATTATTCGATGCTAATGGTGTGACATCTTTTACAAAGTGTCACTTAAAAGGGAAGTCGGTGCAAATCCGACACTGTCCCGCAACTGTAACGAGGAGTTCTATGATGACTTAGCCACTGTTCTAGGATGGGAAGGCAATCATAGGTGCTTTGATTCGAAGTCAGGAGACCTGCCATTTAGTTATATTCCTGTAATGCCCACGAGGATGAAAGCGATTACGGACAATAGTAGAAGATAATCTAACTATGTTTAACTTCTTTAAGCGGGTGTCCAAACACACGCTGAAAGACGCGATTATGCCGAGGTTTAATTGATTCTAGGGTATTTCCATGCGCATGTGTATGGAATACCCTTTTTTCTTTCATTTATCTTCGTTCTGCTAATGTTAGCGAAGCATCAGCTACAATTACGGCTTGGTGAAATTGATGTTTAATGATTAGGAGTTAATAAACAGATGAATAGAAAATTTATGTTACTTTCAATGACCCTTTTTCTAGTACTTATAATTTCAATGACAATTGCAATTATGGTTGGATCGGTTTCCGTTACACCACTTTATGTATGGAAGGTTATCCTTTCTAAAATCCCTATTATACAAAGCTCAATCGTACAAGATTGGAGTCGCTCACAGGAAATTATCATTTGGCAAATAAGGGCTCCGCGTGTATTACTCGCTGCTATCGTCGGAGCAGGCTTGGCAATTGCAGGAGCAGCTATTCAGGCACTCGTTCGTAATTCAATTGCAGAACCATATATTTTAGGGATTTCTTCTGGAGCGACGGTTGGTGCCACAGCTGTCATCATTTTAGGTGCCTTTTCATTTCTGGGCGTTTATGCTCTGTCCGTATCAGCTTTTTTAGGCTCTCTCACAGCAATGGGGTTAGTTTTCTTCTTATCACATGTTGGCGGTAGAGTGTCCGTCTTTCGACTTTTACTTTCAGGGATGGCGGTGTCATTTATTTTATCTGCTATTTCAAATTTTATCTTAATGCTGTCGAAGCAAGAGGGGGGAATGAAGGCAGTCATGTTTTGGATGCTAGGAAGCCTAGCAGGTGCGAAATGGAGTATTCTTGTAATTCCTGCAGTCATTTTTATTGTAGTATTTGCCTTGTTATGGCTCAACTATCGCAGCTTAAATTTATTACTTCTTGGAGAAGAAGCAGCAGTTACATTAGGGGTTAACTTACAACAATTTCGAATACAGCTTATTTTATTAGTATCATTATTAACGGGTGTGCTGGTTGCTGTAAGTGGCTCAATTGGGTTTGTTGGTTTAATCATTCCACATATTGTACGGCTAATTGTAGGTTCAAATCATAAGTATGTCATACCGATTAGCGCATTATTAGGGGGGATCTTCTTAGTTTGGGCTGATGCACTTGCTCGAATATTAATTGCCCCTGAGGAAATGCCGATAGGAATTATCACGGCTTTTTGCGGAGGTCCATTTTTCATTTGGCTGCTACGTCGTAACAATTATTCTTTCGGTGAAGGAGATTAAAAATATATGACATTAGAAGCGAAACAAATATCATTCTCCATTTCTGATGAACGCATATTACATGAAGTAAATGTTCAAATAAAGGACAAGCAATTTGTTGGGTTGATCGGTCCTAATGGTAGTGGGAAGTCAACGCTATTAAAGAATATGTATCGTTTGTTAAAACCAGAAAGTGGAACAGTGTTATTAAATGAACAAGATATTCTAAAGCAATCGAGTAAAAATATAGCTAAAAATCTAGCAGTTGTGAGTCAAGAAACACCGGTCTTATTCGATTTTACAGTGCATGATTTAGTGAGTATGGGAAGAACACCCCATAAAAAACTATTGGAGCTTGATCAAGAGCAAGATTTTCAAATCGTAAAGGATGCACTGAAGCAAACGGGTATCGTTCATTTAGAGAAACGTAGCTATAGCTCTCTTTCAGGTGGCGAAAAAAAGCGTGTGATGGTTGCACGTGCCCTTGCTCAGCAAGCACAAGTGCTTATTTTAGATGAGCCAACAAATCATCTAGATATTCAGCATCAATTGCAGCTTATGGATCTAATCCAAACCTTACAATTAACAGTTGTTGCTGCAATCCACGATTTAAACATTGCGGCTATGTATTGCGATCAAATTTATGTTTTACAGCAAGGTCGAATTGTTTGTTTTGGCACACCAGAAGAAGTACTTACACCGGCATTATTACAAGATGTATTTGGGGTTTATGCCGATATTCAAACACATTCACTGACAGGTAAGCCATATTTAACGTATATCCCAGAGCAATTCACGAAGGAAGCTTTAGAAACTACATAAAGTGATTGATATATCAAAGCCTATTATGTCAAAAAAATTAAGGTTGTAATTATGGTTTTTGGCAAAGCGAGGGGTTGATTTCCGTTCCGACCGGGCGCTTTTTTGCTGACGCTTCGCTTTCGCACAGTTAAAACATTTGTTGTTGCTGCCGCTTCGCTTTCGCACAGAGCAGAGCTTCCTGGGGGCGTCCGATGAGCCCCAAGGAGTCGCCCAGTCGTAACGAAGATCAACCACTGTATATAGTATATATCTTCTGGCCTGTCACTCTAATTAATAGTGATAAAATCCTCAAGATACACTATTTACATAGTTATAAAATAAATTTTCAACGAAAAAGTTTATTTCAAAAGGCTTATTCACAGTATTAAAGAATTGAAGTCAAATTAAGATACTGCTTTTAAGCCTGCCACACCAATGATAATGGCGATGATACTAATAATTCGCGTCAGGTTTTTAGATTCACCGAAGAATATAATATTCACGAGAACAGCCCCAACTGTACCAATACCAATCCACACTACATAGGCAATGCTTAACTGTAGATAGTTAAAGGAGGTATATAAAAGCACAAAGGACATACCAAAGCCGCCAACATATATTAATAAATTACGTATAGTTTTGTTCTGACTATAAAAGCGTAAACCTACAACACCGATAATTTCTGAAATTGCGGCTAATAAAACAAGTAACCAGCCCATTATGCATTAGCTCCTTTCTTTTCATCATAATCTTTCGAAGGGTTATCAGCTAAATTAAGACCGATAACACCCAATACTAAAATGAACATGAAAATTCCTTTAATCGTATTAAACTCACCATCGAAAATAAAAATGTCCATTAATGTAGTACCAATCGCACCGACCCCTGCGAAAGTCGCATAAACTGTGCCAGTAGGTAGGTTTTCACAAGCCTTCGATAAGAAATGAAAATCCAATGCAATTAAGGACACAATAATAATCCAATGCCACCAAGCACCGGCAACATTAAAACCAAATATCCAAAACAATTCAAACAAACTAGTTAATCCAACATAAATCCAATCTTTTTGCATAGTTATTCCTTTCATTTATCCATGATTATGACTGACATTCAGTCATTTTTAGTGTAAAAGAGAACGTCACTTAGGCGTGACGTAAACCGAGTGCATGATGTAAAAAGTCGAGGAGCTCAAGCTTTTGAAGTCTAATTGTTTCTTCTTCACTGTCATCATACAAGTAAATTTGTTCAGCAGCAGATTCTACTAGACCGATGATAAGTTTAGAAGAACGTGTAGTGTTTAGAGATTCACGTATCGTTCCTTCTTGTTGAGCTTCGTATAAGAAATTATTCATCCATTCGTAATAGGGAGCATATATATTTTCCCATTCTTTCATATGCTCGGTTTGTGTAATACCAGCATAAATAAGTGCAAATACATCTCGATATTCCTCTGTTAGAGAAAAAACAATATCTACTAACTTTTCAAGCCGCTTTGCAAAAGGCTCCTGTGTTGAAATACCATCGTTTATATCAGCAATAATTTTCTCAACCATAACTTTTGCGATGGCAGGCATAACTGAAAGCCGTGATGGGAAATAAAGATAAAATGTCCCTTGCGCAATACCTGCAGCTTTTACGATATCTGAAACCTTTGTCTTTTCAATTCCTTTTTCACGAAAAACTTCAATTGCAGCTTGAATAATTTTCTCTTCTTTTGACATGGAATCCCTCGCTTTTAGCCTGCTTATTTATTATGTTACAAAATAGCTGAAATAAAGTCAATGAAAAATGACTGACAGTCAGTCATTTATTTCGTGTATATATGTTTCTTGTTTAGGGAACTTTATTCGTGAAAGGATTTGATGAAAATGGAAGAGATAAAAATTGCGCAACTAAATCAGCAACAGCTTGAAAGAATTAATGAGCTAGAAAAGAACATTGGGGTGACCTTAGTAGCCTATTATTCTTCAACAATGTCATCACAGGGCTCGGGTGCCTTTGAGTCAAATAATAGTACTCACAGCAATCATCCATCATAATTACGAATAAAATGCCTTGCAGCAATGTGAGGTTTTTTTATTTCACTTTAAAGAGTGGATAGGGGTTGGTTACAATGATGCAGGATTTCTATGCAGATTTACATATTCATATTGGACGCACTTCAAGTGGGCGTGCTGTTAAAATAACTGGCAGTAAAACGTTAACATTAGCAAGAATTTTAGAGAATTCAAGCGCAAGAAAGGGACTAGAGATTATCGGGATTATTGATTGTCATTCACCAGAAGTAATGGATGAAATGGCAAAGATGATAGAACAGGGCGAATTGAAGGAGCTGGAACAGGGGGGACTTCGTTTTCAAGAAACTACACTTATTCCAGGTTCTGAAATTGAGATTTATGATCAGCATTGCCTTGGACCCATCCATGTGCTTGCTTATTTTCCAACACTTTCGCTTATGAGGGAATTTTCAGACTGGATGTCTAATCATATGAAAAATATCCATTTAAGCTCTCAGCGAATTTATTGCGATGGGCGCACATTGCAGCAAAAGGTTCATGAATTAGGCGGTCTTTTTATTCCTGCCCATGTCTTTACACCATTTAAAAGTTTGTTCGGTAAAGGTGTACATCGTAGTTTAACAGAAGTTTTTGACCCTCAGCTTATAGATGCGATAGAGCTTGGGCTAAGCTCCAATACTGATATGGTGAGTAACATTAGAGAATTGCAAGCATATACATTTGTCAGCAATTCTGATGCACATTCACTTGGGAAAATTGCACGTGAGTATCAAAAATTGAGACTTTCTAATGCAAATTTTACAGAATTAAGGATGGCGCTTCATGAGCAACAAGGTCGAGCAGTAACAGCCAATTATGGTTTAAATCCTTTGCTTGGTAAATATCATCAAACCGTCTGTGCAAAATGTGGTGAGCAACTCAGCAACTCGACAATAATTTGTACAAACTGCGAAAGCACGCAAATTATAAAAGGGGTTGCAACACGCATAAAGGAGCTTTCAGAGCAAGGAACTGATAAACGTGCACGACCACCATATATTCACCAAGTACCACTAGACTTTATTCCAGGATTAGGGCCGAAAATGATGGAACGATTAGTACAAGCATTTGGTACAGAGATGAACATCTTGCATCGAGTTACGCTAGAACAACTCGAACAAATCGTGCCACATAAAATTGCCAAGATGATTGAATTAGCAAGAACGGGGCAATTGACAATCGAAGTTGGTGGTGGCGGCATTTATGGGAAGGTTCAGCTGGAATAAAAAAGGTTCATCACATAGGCGCAGTTCACTGATCCCCAAGGAGTCGCCCAGTCGGAACGAAGACTTGGCGTACATTTTAGCAAACGTCATCACAACTTTTGGTGATGACCACGAAAAAATAATTACGCTTTTTTAGCCTATTTCCATCTCCTGTATATTAAAATAGTAATTAGTGAAATTTGGAGGAGTGAGGGTGTGCAATCATCAAAGAAATTTCGGTTTTTAGCGGCTAGCATTCTGGCATGTCAATTAGTAGTACCAATAGGTGTAAATGCTGAGGAACAAAGAGACTACATAGCGCCAAGTTGGGTAGTTCAAGCAGATTATGTGGCACTGGGTGATTCCTTAGCACATGGTATGAATGAGGTTGGTATGATTGGGTTAGGTTACACGGATTTTGTTGCACAAGCTTTACAGCAAGATGGTTTAATTACGTCTTATAATAAGGGTTTTGCCAATTCAGGCTATACAACGAGTGATATATTAAAGGATATACAAAATAATGTGGAAAAGTCAGTGGTAGGATTCGGTTATCCAAGCGAGAAGGCAAAGGTTCGCACATCTATTAAAGAGGCTGAAATTATTACACTAACCGTTGGTGCCAATGATTTAATACCTATTTTAGAAGAGTCTCAGACAACAGGCATTAATGCAGCAATGATGCTAAAAGCTTCCCAGGGAGCAATAAAAAATATTGCTGCTATTTTAGAAGAAATTAAGAAGCTTAATCCGAATGCTCAAATTTATGTGATGGGCTATTATAATTCTTTTCCGTACTATAGTGAGGATGTACAGCAACAATTTAAAATGCTATTAAAAGTTATGAATGCAACGATAAAAACAACTGCTGAAAAAGCGGGTGCCATTTTTGTACCGACATACAATATTGTAGCAAAAGATGTTCCAAGCTATTTACCAAACCCTGATAATATTCATTTAAGTGAAGCAGGCTATTTAGCAGTAGCGAACGAGGCGTTTTTACCAGCGATTAAAACAAGTACGTTATGGGATGTATCAAAAACGATCCAAGCAAACATGATGGATAGTACAACGGTAAAAATAAGCTGGCAGGAAGCAAAGGATAATGTAGGTGTCACTAGTTACAAAGTATATGTAAACGGTAAGCTGACATTTACACAAGATGCTGCAATAAACGCTATAACTTTGGATAATTTAATAGCGAATACAGCATATACAGTAGCAATTAAAGCGGTTGATGCGGCTGGGAATGAAAGTGTTCAAAGTCCAACAGTTACTTTTACTACTGGAAGAACTTTAAGCTTTCCTGATATAGAAGAGCATTGGGCAGAGGGGTTTATATTGAATGCAGCTGAAGCGGGTATTATGAACGGTTATCCAGATGGTACGTTTAAGCCTGAGCAATTTTTAACTCGTGCAGAGGCCGTTTCGATGCTTGTTAGAAGTCTCGGTTTAACGACGAAGGAACAGGCACCATTTACAGACATTGCAAGCTATGATGTCGGAACTCAGTCAGAAATTGCAGCAGCTTATGCATATGGGCTAACTAAGGGGATGGATGGGACGTTTAACGCAGGGCTGCCAGTTACTCGCGCTCAACTAGCAGTAATGATTAATCGTGCTTACGTATATCAGCAAAAGAAACCTTATGTGGTGAAAGGGAAAGCTCCATTCTCAGATATTGCCTCTTATGATGAAGAAACAAAACATGCAATCACTATGTTGTATGAACAAGGTATTATTATAGGTAGTGAAGGGGGATTTTTACCCGAGGCTCCTACAAAACGTGGCCATGCAGCGAAAATATTTGTGAACTTTAATAGTCTATTAAAGAAATGAAAACATTCAAGGTAGAGGTTGTGAATAGAAACCTCTACCTTTAGGCGTTTGCATATGTTATTTTTATTGCGATGGATATCTAGTACAATTTAGGAGTTCCTCATTCAAAGTTTGGGATGATGTTTGTTGGAAAGTTTACCATATGGATCAGTTGATCTTCGTTACGGCTGGGGACTCCTTGGGGATTAGCGATTTAGAGGAACGAAGGCTAAAAGCATCACGTTTTGTGGTAACGCCTCCGTGACCAACAGCAACAACAAAAGCGGCTCATCGGACGCCCCCAGGAAGCTCTGCTCTGTGCGAAAGTGAAGCGTCAGCAACAACAAATGTTTTAACTGTGCGAAAGCGAAGCGTCAGCAACAACAAATGTTTTAGCTGTGCGAAAGCGAAGCGTCAGCAACAACAAATGTTTTAGCTGTGCGAAAGCGAAGCGTCAGCAACAAAGCGCCCAGTCGAAACGGAAATCAACCGTTATGGCGAGAAACGAATTTAGAGTTGTAATAACGCTGGAGTGAAAATGGATCAAAGGAGAATGCGATGCTGTCATTTATTTTATCTGCGAAAAGATTGTTAGTAGGCATGTGGAAGTCATTCAAGCGTCCGCAGTTTCTATCTTTGTTTACAACGTTATTTTTTATCATTCTTTCAGGGACAATGTTTTATAAAGGAACGGAAGGATGGTATTGGATTGATGCCATGTATTTTGCAGTAGTGAGTTTAATTCCAACCGGTGTTGAGACGGGATTGTATCCTACTAGTAATTTTTCAAAGATATTTACGATGATTTATTTAATCGTTGGAACAGGCGTCATGTTTATTACGCTATTAATGCTCGGCAGATCAATAGTCGATTTTACAATTGAGGAAGAAAAGAAAGAACAAGCAATACAACGTCTGAAAAAATAAAAAAGCAGTTCAATAAATCTATAAGATTTACTGAACTGCTATTCTTTACTTATTTACGATAGTCTAGCAATAATGCCTTCTTCATCGTCTAAGACTAATTCGATTCCTGTTGAAAATGGATCACCATGTAGGACGTCTTTAATCCATACACGTAGTGCGCCAATCATTGCTGATGTATTGAACATCTCGACTTGACCATTCGTTTCAACTTCTGCACCGAAGCCCGCGTCATCATCGTATGTTAGTTCTACAAATACATCCTCAGGGCGAATGTTTTTATAGTAAGCCTGAGATAAGCAAATTGCATTAATTATATCTTGCTCATTAATTATTTGTGCCATTGTGCTTCCTCTTTACGCTTTTTATCTTTAAACATATTAACAATTTTTACAACTAGCATTATGATAACCATGATGGCTGCAACGTTAATTAATAAGCCTAAAATATTACCAAGCATACCCATACCACTGAAAAGACTTCCGAATAGTAAGCCAGCTAAGCCACCAAGCATTAAGCCTTTCATAAGACCGCCTGAGAAGAAGCCGCCTTTCTTAGCTGTTGAATCCGTTTTGTTTGTGCTTTTATTTGTTGTTGCATTATTTTGATCTTTAGATTTATCCTGAGATTTTTGGAAATTTGAGCTATTGTTATTATTATTGTTTGAGAAGCCTTTTTTACCTGACTTATAGGATTTAGCTTCTGCAGTTGGTGTATCTGAGATGAACAATGTTGCACCTACAGTTGCAAACATAAGTGTCGCTGCAAAAAGAGCGGCAAGAATTTTTTTCATTACTTACATTCCTCCAATATAATTTTTAGTTTTGTCATAAACTAATCTAATAGTAATTTTACATGAACCATCTCAAAAAATAAAATAAACGCTTTCATCAATTTATGTATATGCACAAATTTGAACAAGTAGTGACAATGCTAATCCAAATATTGGACATGCATTACGTATATCGTTAATTGTAGTGAGGTTGGACGTCCGCCACTAGTAGGAACGGAAATCAACCTCGAGTTAAGAGGATAAGCCTTAAAAAGGGTATATGGAAAGAAAGGAGTGAAACGATGATCTCAACATTATTACTATTAATTTCAATTTTTTTAATTTTTTATATAACGGAAAGAAGACGGTTTTTCAATGCAGTAGTTCTGGGCCTTGTAGGGTTGTTTATTTTAGGCAATGTACTTAGTCATCCTGTATTTCTCCCGAATGAGCAGGGGATTGTGTCGAAGATGGGTATAGTCGTAATACTTGGAAGTTTCCCGAGTATTATGTTTATTTTATCGATAGCTACGTTTTTTAATAGTAGAATTTTACTTGAAAAAGAAGGACGTAAAGTACGAAATCTATTGTTAGCTGTTTTTGGTTTGAGTTTTTTTATTATGATGATTTGGTATGTATTTGTGATTTTTATGAATATCGAAAATGATCTTTGGCATATTCTTTTCTTCTATGGGTTCTTGGTTTTCGGTTATACAATGTTTTTATATACAAGCATAATGGCCTACGCTACTCTATATCATTTTACGCCTATCTTTTATGAGCCTAACTATATTATTGTGTTAGGGTCAGGGCTAATAGGAGATAAAGTACCGCCGCTTTTAGCTAGCCGTTTAGACGAGGCAGTAAAGCAGTTTAAAAAATATGATGAACGACCTTACATTATCGTCTCAGGTGGACAGGGAAGTGATGAAAAAGTATCAGAAGCATATGCTATGAAAAAATATATAGTTGACGAACATCAAATACTGTCTCAAAAAGTATTTATGGAAGATCAATCGACAAATACTGAGCAGAATATGGCATTCTCTAAAGAAATTATGGATAAACATGCTCAGGGGAAAAAATATCGATCCTTATTCGTAACGAATAATTTTCATGTTTTCCGTGCAAGTATTTATGCTAAAAAGGCGAAGCTTGATGCACAAGGTGTTGGTTCAAAGACAGCCTTTTATTATGTACCTAATGCATTTACTCGTGAATTTATTGGTTTATTAGAAATGTATAAATGGATTCATGTAACTGTCCTTTTGTTTATTACATTGTTTATTGGCTTAATATTGAGAGCATATGTGTAACCAATATAGAGCTGTCTTCCATATAATAGTGGCAAGGTGCATTTTTTTCATTCAGTAGAAGACTCCCACTTCAAGGTGGTGAAATGAATGCGGATGGGGCTCCTTTTTCAGAGTGTGTCTAAATACCTGCTGAAATAGGGGGACTCAGTCTAAGAGTGCCACTTCCTGTGGCAATTAATCTGTGCGAAAGCGAAGTGTTAACGTAGCGACAGCAACAAATGTTTTCTGTGCGAAAGCGAAGTACTAACGTAGCGAAAGCAACAAATGCTTTCTGTGCGAAAGCGCAGTGCAACGTAGCGACAGCAACAATTATGCCAAGGTGAAATTGATAGTAGTGTGCGAGGGGGGAAACGAATGTATGGGCAATTTTTAGCAAAAAAAAATAAAGAGCGAATAGGGTCCCTACAAAAGCTCGCGCAAACACAAGATACGTGTTTTGCGCAAAACATTGATTTGATAGCAGTCAAAGAAGTACAGTTAGCAGCCTTGCACAAAATTGTATATCAAGTTGTGCAGGGGCTATTGAAAAAAAAACAACAACGACATTTACAAATTATTCATCCAGAACAGACACAGTCAGTACAGGAGAATGTGCTAACGCTTTTAGCTGAATATGATGATTTACTGCGTGAAGCAATTCCACTCCCTATTTATATTTTCATTTGGCAAATTTCTTCATTGGAGAAGTTAGCTAATTGCGTTGAGGTTGTTGATGATGTACTTGATATATTGGAATGGTATTTTATTCATCAAAATGAGCAAGTTGAAGCATTTGACGAAGAAGATCTTGATCATGAAGTAATCATTGACTTATACAAAGATGCCATCGAGGAACAGGATGCGGATGCACAGTTTCAACTTGGTGAATATTATAGTGCAATCGACGGGACATATTTCCAACCAGAAAAGTCCGTGAAGTGGTTCGAGTTAGCAGCATCACAAGATAATGCTGATGCACAATATGCACTAGGTAATTTTCACTTTGAAGGTATAGGTGTAGAAGAAAACTATAACATGGCTTTTTCGCTGTACGAGGCTGCAGCAAAGCAAGGGCATCCAGATGCCGCGAATAATTTAGCGGATATGTATTTTAACGGTGAGGGAGTGCCAGAAAATTTGGTACTTGCGAAGAAGTGGTTCGAATTTGCCGCACAACAAGGTGTGGCAGAGGCCATGTTTACACTCGGAATTATATACGAGCAGGGATTAGGAGTCGACAAAGACGAGGCGCAAGCTTGTAGCTATTATAAAAAATCTGCTGAAGTAGGCTATGTTGAGGCACAATATAGGCTTGGAGGTATCTATCTAGAGGGTCGGTTAGGGCAACCGAAAGATGTGAACCGTGGATTATATTGGTATGAAAGAGCAGCAAAGCAATATCATGTCGATGCCTTTTATGATTTGGGCTTTATTTGGAGCAAAGGGTTAACAGGTATACGGAATATTGAAAAAGGTATTCATTGGTTTAAACAGGCCGCCCTTCAAGGTGATTCGGAAGCAAAATTACAACTAGGGCACATATACAATAAAGGAGAAGGAATAGCTAGAAATATTAAAGAGGCTATAAAATGGTATGGACTTGCAGCAGATGCAGGAAGTGCGGAGGCGGCAATTTTACTGCAAGAATTGAAAGGAAAGTAAGTATTTTTTATTAAAAAGTAATAGGTTTTTAGAATTAATTATCGCTATTTGTTGAATGGATAATAAGTTTCAATTCCGGTGCAATAGATAGGTATATATTATCAGTTGTGATTGGTGGTAAAAATATCAATATAATAAAGTGGTATTACCTCGAACTAAAACAAAGGAAAAATAAGCATAAAAAAAACAGAGATGATGTCAATTGGCTACCCAAAAGTATTGTGGTAGCTTTTTTTCTGTTTTAGATAATAAGTAAGACAACAGGTACTTTTTGTTCAATTAATGGTAAAAAATGTATATTTGAAAATTGACAGCTATTTATAAAATGTATAAGGTATATGAGGGATTTTGAAAGGTAGTTAGTAGCGATAGCTAATTATAAAGTTACCATTTTTAGTTGATTGTAGCCCGTAACAAAAGACAGAGTCACAGGTAATATATATATAAATATCCTGAGGGTGTTCTCACTAAAAGTTAGGGATGACAATTCCACAGGAAGGCGCCTAGCCCGAATGGAAATCAATTCTACTTTATGGTGATGTTTTTTTATTTTTTAGTGAATGGAATTAAATTTTTCTCAGCTTTTAAAAGTACACGGCATGAAAGAGGGTAAATGTGTGATTTTTCAAAAACAGAGAAAGACAACGGCGTTAGATTTAGAGCAATACATTGTAAAAATGGATATAGCGAATCGCCATTCAATAAAAAAGCAAATTGATTTGCTTAAATTGACGAAGCGGGATTTACAATATTTAAAAGCCTTTCAACCTTTTGTAGAAGGCAATATTGATAACATTGTTAATCGATTTTATGAAATGATTGTAACTGAACGTACTCTAGTAGATATTATTAATAAACATAGTTCTGTAGAGAAGCTGAAAATTACTTTAAGACGTCATATTATTGAAATGTTTAATGGTACGATTGATGATGATTTTTATCAAAGAAGAGTTAAAATTGCTAAAGTACATGTACATATCGGGCTTAAAACACAATGGTATATTTGTGCTTTTCAAGATTTAACGGCATCATTTATTGACTTAGTTGAAGAACATGTTCATCATCCAATGGATCAACTTAATACAATTAGGGCTATCTCGAAAATATCTAATTTTGAGCAACAGTTAGTTTTAGAGGCTTTTGAGCATACCATTGAGCAACTTCATGAAAAAATAGAACGTAGAAAAGAAGTAATAGAGAAAAAGATCGTAGCGTCTTCGGAAGGTCTTGCCACAATATCATTGGAAACAAACAACTCGTTTTATCGCTTAAGCGAACAATCGGATGAAATTAAACAACTGGCAAAAAAATCACTTCAAGTGTCGACTATGGCTGAGAGTCAGGCATTAGAGGGTCGTGAACGATTAAAGAATCAATCGCAAAATATGAGTAATATTATTAACTCGCTTGATGGTATAGCGGAAAATATTACACAGTTGGCAGATATGTCAAGGGAAATGGAATCGATTATGAATGTTGTGACAAATATTGCTAATCAAACAAACTTGTTGGCTTTAAATGCGGCAATAGAAGCGGCTCGCGCTGGAGAAGCGGGTAAAGGCTTTAGTGTTGTTGCAGATGAAGTGAGAAAGCTATCGATTCAAACAAAGGAATCTGTCACATCGGTTGCGACTTTACTACATAAAACGAATGAGCGGACTGATAAACTTGTTCACTCGCTTAGTAATATTCAAGAAGAGGTAACTTCTGGTGAGGAAAATATGGTTCAAACGGAAGGTCAATTTACTAACATATTGGACGCTATGACCGAAGCCAAAGAACAAAATGGACAGATGGAAAAAGAAGTACAAGCAATAGTAGAAGTACTAAGTCAATTAGGTATTGCTTTTAATGAAGTGAAAAATTCCGCTGAAGAACTAGCTAGTTTTGCACAAAATTTAAATTAATGAAGTGAAAAGCTATAAATAACACTATATCAACTATTAATATATACGATCCGCTAGGTAGATAAAAGATACCGGTGAAAATATGCTGTTAAATTCAATATATACTAATTGAACATAGAAAAAAATGGAGCTATCCCATGTGCTGGATAGCTCCATTTTTGCTAAATTTGTAAAGGGTTTAACGTAATTTTCGATAAAAAAAGTTTATACTGAAATTAAGAACTAAAAATAGGGGCGGTTAATATGAAAACAGTTGTTGTATTAGGTGGCGGAATTACGGGTTTGTGTACGATGCATTATTTACAACGCCAAGTTCAGGAGAAAAACTTACATGTAAAGCTTGTACTCGTTGAAAAAAATACATACCTTGGTGGCAAGCTTCATTCTGCATATGAACAAGGCTTTATCTTGGAAACAGGTGCTGATTCTATAGTAGCGCGTCATAAAGGTGTTATGGAATTAGTAGAAGAACTTAATTTTGAACAAAATCTTGTGTATAACGAAACGGGTGTTTCGTATATTTACACAAATAATGAGCTACATGCTATCCCAGCGGATTCAACGTTTGGTATTCCTATGAGCTTACAATCTCTTGAGGAAAGCACGCTTGTATCAGAGCAAGGTAAAAAAGAAGCATTAACGGATTTAACCATGCCAAATGAAGGGTTTACTAAGGAAAGTTCGATTGGGGAATTTCTAACGTACTATTTAGGTGAGGAGCTTGTTCAAAACCAAATAGCGCCCGTACTTGCAGGTGTATACTCGGGAGATTTAAATCAACTTTCAATTGCTTCCACTTTACCGTATTTAATCGATTACAAAAACGATTACGGTAGTATTATTAAAGGCTTTGATGCAAACAGGGAACAATTTTTGAAAGCCGCTAATAAAAAATTTATTTCATTTAAAAATGGTTTATCATCACTAATTGATCGACTTGAAGAAACATTAACGGATGTAGAAATTATAAAAGGGATTGCCACTACAAGTGTTAAAAAGCAGGAGAATCAGTACTCCGTTACATTAGCAAGCGGTAAAATAATTGAAGCAAATCATGTTGTCATGGCACTGCCAAATGAAGCGGTACAAAGCTTAGTGCAGGATGAATCTTTGAACGGCTATTTTGAACAATTCAATACTGCATCCGCCATTACGATTTACTTAGGGTTTGATGTACCCGATAATAGATTACCGGCGGATGGAACAGGCTATATTGCGTCACATAATTCAGATGTTATTTGTAATGCAGCAACGTGGACAAGTCGCAAGTGGAAACACACGTCAGCAGAAGGAAAATTACTAGTTCGACTTTTTTATAAGAGCATTAACCCTGAGTATGAGAGATTGCGTTTGATGTCAGATGAAGAGTTAGCAGCGGTTGCTCTAGAGGATGTAAGAAAAAGCTTGGGTATTGAGGAAACACCAACAATTGTGGATGTGACAAAATGGATCGACCAAATGCCAAAATATGATTTGGCACATCGTGAAGCGTTGCAAGGTCTCGTACAAGAGCTTGAGAAAAACTATCCGAATTTATCAATAGCGGGGTGCTCTTATTTCGGAGTAGGCATAGGTGCGTGTATTCAAAATGGTAAAAAAATTGGTGAGGAGCTTGCTGAAAAACTATCGTAATTGTTTGATTTAAATCAAAATCTGGTATTTTTCGTGAAGTTTTACCTCTGTTCTGTGAAATAGTCTTGACTCAATCGTTCGTAAACGATATGATTCTTTTAATTATTTAAAAAATTCATACAACATTCTTATCAAGAGAAGCTGAGGGACTGGCCCTATGAAGCTTCAGCAACCAACTTATTGTCAGGTGCTAAATCCAGAGGACCATAGTGTCGAAGATGAGAAGGAAAAAACAATGACGAAACGTTAAAGCCTTCTTTTTTTGTAAAAGAAGGCTTTTTTATTTTAACTTCTTTCAGCGGGTACCAAATATCCACTGAAAGAAGTTAAAGCCTCCGGCGGTTGTCACGGAATCGGAAAGGAGTGCTTTGGGGATGTTAGCCTAAAACCATCGCACCCATGCGATAATGGCTAACTGACCTGCATCGGTAAAAACGCCACCTCCTGTGGCATTACCGAAATGACCGACATCGTGTCGGCCCTCGTGCAGGCCTAAGCACAAAGCCGATTCCGGATGCAATTATGCCGAGGCATAATTGATAAATAAAGGAAGAGAGGCTAGTTTTATGGGATTGCTTGAAAGGTTAAAAACGCATGTTCTTACAGCAGATGGTGCAATTGGTACAGTTTTATACGGCTATGGCTTGGAGTATTGCCACGAGGAAATGAATATACAAAGACCTGAATTAATTGAAAAGATTCATAGAGAGTATATAGCGGCAGGTGCCGATATTATTCAAACGAACACTTACGGAGCTAATGCCATAAAATTAGCCCGCTATGGATTAGAATCTCGTGTGCAGCAGTTTAACGAAGCTGCTATAACGATTGCAAAACGAGCAGCGGCAGATGGTGGACAATTTGTCTTAGGTACTATTGGGGGAATCCGTGGTATTCGAAAAAGCGATGCAACGTTAGAGGAAATCTTAGCAACAGTTGATGAGCAGGCAACCGTTTTACTTGCAGGAAATCCAGATGGCCTTTTACTGGAGACATATTATGATTTTGAAGAGTTAACAGCGACTTTAGCAATGCTACGAGCTAAAACGAAATTACCGATTATTGCTCAAATTTCTATGCACGAACCAGGGATTTTACAAAATGGAATGAGCTTAAATAACGCTTTACATGAACTTGAAGCGCTAGGTGCTGATCTCGTAGGTGTTAACTGTCGCTTAGGTCCCCACCATACAATACAAGCATTTGAAGGTGTAGAGCTTCCTAAGAAAGCATTTATGTCAGCGTATCCGAATGCGTCTCTTCTTGATGTAGAGGATGGCCGTGTCGTTTATGAGTCGGAGGCAGATTATTTTGGTCGAGCAGCTGTAGAGCTTCGTGATCAGGGGGTACGTTTAATTGGTGGTTGTTGTGGTACGACACCAAAGCATATTGCTGCAGCGAAAAAGTACTTAGAGGAGTTATCCCCAGTCGAAGAAAAGTATGCAAAGCCAGAAAAAGTAGAGATTGTCCGTGAGGCTGAGCCAGCAAATTACGAACCATTACATGTAAAAGTAAAACGTGAACGCTCCGTTATAGTGGAGTTAGATACACCAAGACATTTAGAAATTGAAGGCTTTATTGCAGGAGCAAGAAAAATATATGAGGCGGGCGCAGATGTAGTCATGATGGCAGATAATTCACTTGCTTCCCCAAGGATTAGTAATGTCGCAATGGGTGCCTTACTGAAAGAAACACACGGGGTACGACCGTTAACTCATATAACATGCCGGGATCGTAATTTAATTGGACTTCAATCACATTTAATGGGATTAAATGCACTAGGCATTCACGATATTTTAGCAGTGACTGGAGATCCGACGAAGGTGGGCGATTTTCCAGGGGCCACAAGCGTTTATGACGTATCTTCAATGGAGCTAATCCAATTAATAAAACAGTTAAATGAAGGTGTATCTTTCTCGGGGAAACCACTTCGTAAAAAGGCGAATTTCTCTGTAGCGGCAGCCTTTAATCCTAATGTACGTGTACTAGATCGCGCGGTATCTCGATTAGAGAAGAAAATTGAATATGGCGCAGATTATTTTATTTCGCAGCCTGTTTATACAAAGGAAAAAATCGTGGAAATTTACGAGGCGACAAAGCATTTAGAAACACCAATTTATATAGGCATTATGCCAGTAACGAGCTATAAAAGTGCGGAGTTTTTACATCATGAAGTGCCAGGTATCAAACTATCCGATGATGTGTTAACCCGTATGAAGGAATGTGGCGATGATAAAGAACGCGCAACACTAGAAGGAATTGCAATTGCTAAGGAATTAGTAGAAGTAGCAGCGGAATATTTCAATGGTATTTACCTCATCACACCATTTTTACGCTATGACATGACACTAGAATTGATGAAATTTATTGAGCAATTGGATGAACAGAAAAAAGGGGTAAGTATAAATGGCTAAGCACTTGATTGAAGAACAACTAGAGAAACGAATTTTAATTCTTGATGGCGCAATGGGTACAATGCTACAAAATGAAAATTTATCAGCAGAGGATTTTGGCGGCGAGGAATATGATGGCTGTAATGAAAATCTCGTGCTAACTAGACCAGATGTGCTTGAAAAAGTTCATAGAAAATATTTAGAAGCTGGAGCAGATATTATTTGTACAAATACATTTGGAAGTACACCACTTGTATTAAATGAATATGATCTTGGTGCGAAGGCAGAAGAAATCAATACACGTGCTGTGGAAATTGCACGCAAAGTAGTAGATGAGTTTTCTACATCCGATTGGCCACGTTTTGTAGCGGGGGCTATGGGACCAACTACAAAAACCTTGTCAGTTACAGGTGGTATTACATTTGATGAGTTAGAGGAAAACTTCTATGTTCAGGCCAAGGCATTAATCGAAGCCGGAGCCGACGTTCTGTTGCTAGAAACTAGTCAGGATATGTTGAATGTTAAGGCAGGAACATTGGGGGTATCTCGTGCTTTTAAGGCAACTGAAAAAGAGCTACCTGTGATGATATCGGGAACAATTGAACCGATGGGAACAACATTGGCCGGTCAAACAATTGATGCTTTTTATATTTCCATCGAGCATATTAAGCCATTATCAGTTGGCTTAAACTGTGCAACTGGACCAGAGTTTATGACGGATCATATCCGTTCACTAGCAGAGCTTTCAACAGGCTATATTAGCTGTTACCCGAATGCAGGCTTACCTGACGAGGAAGGTTGCTACCATGAGTCACCTGAATCGCTGTCACAAAAGCTAAAAGGCTTTGCAGAAAAGGGGTGGCTAAATATTATCGGAGGCTGCTGTGGTACAACTCCAGCACATATTGCTGCTATTCGAGAAGTGCTAAAGGACCAAAAGCCTCGTCAATTACCAGATGCCACACATGGTCATGTAGTTTCTGGTATCGATCCATTGGTGTATGACGATTCTATGCGTCCGTTATTTATTGGTGAACGGACAAATGTAATCGGTTCTCGTAAGTTTAAAAATTTAATTATTGACGGGAAGTTTGAGGAAGCTGCAGAAATCGCGCGTGCCCAGGTGAAAAATGGAGCACATGTTATCGATATTTGTTTAGCAAACCCTGACCGCGATGAACTAGAAGATATGCGTGGCTTTATGCAGGAGGTTGTAAAAAAAGTAAAAGTACCTCTTGTAATTGACTCGACAGATGAAAAAGTAATTGAGGAAGCACTTAAGTTTTCTCAAGGGAAAGCGATTATTAACTCTATAAACCTAGAGGATGGCGAGGAGCGCTTTGACGCAGTTTTACCGCTAGTGAAAAAATATGGTGCTTCTTTAGTAGTGGGGACAATTGATGAGCAAGGCATGGCGGTTGATCGACAGCGTAAGCTTGAGATTGCTGAACGTTCCTATAAATTGTTAACAGAAAAGTGGGGTATTGCTCCTGAAGATATTATCTTTGACCCATTAATGTTCCCAGTAGGAACGGGAGATGAGCAGTATATTGGTTCAGCACTTGAAACGGTAGAAGGAATTCGCCTGATTAAAGAAAAAATGCCACGTACATTAACGGTACTTGGTGTTAGTAATATTTCGTTCGGATTGCCACCAGTAGGTCGTGAAGTATTAAATGCCGTATATTTATATCACTGTACACAGGCTGGATTAGATTATGCAATTGTGAATACGGAGAAGCTAGAACGTTATGCATCCATTCCTGAGGAGGAAATTAAGCTAGCCAATGATTTACTCTTCCATACAAATGATGAAACATTAGCTGTTTTCACGGATTTCTATCGTGATAAAAAGAAGGAAAAAACAGAGGCAGATATTCCAAAAACAGTAGAAGGTCGTTTAGCTTACTATATTTTAGAAGGTACAAAGGAAGGGCTTATTGAGGATCTAGATGCTGCTCGTGAAATTTTTGAAACACCGCTTGATATTATTAATGGACCATTAATGGACGGAATGGCAGAGGTTGGCCGTTTATTTAACGATAATCAGCTCATCGTAGCGGAGGTATTACAATCAGCAGGGGTTATGAAGGCAGCAGTGGCACATTTAGAGCAATTCATGGAGAAAAATGAAGAGAGTGCTGGCAAGGGGAAAATGGTACTTGCTACTGTAAAAGGCGATGTGCATGATATTGGGAAAAACCTTGTCGATATTATTTTAAGTAATAATGGCTATAAGGTAATTGATCTTGGCATTAAAGTAACACCTGCTCAGTTAATAGAAACGATTCGTAAGGAGAAGCCAGATTTCGTCGGGCTTTCAGGCTTACTTGTAAAATCAGCACAGCAAATGGTTATTACAGCTCAAGATTTCAAGGAAGCGGGTATTGATGTTCCTATTTTAGTAGGGGGAGCGGCATTATCTCGTCGCTTTACTGAAACAAAAATCGCTGGCGAATATAATGGTCCTGTCATTTATTCAAAGGATGCGATGCAAGGATTAGAGCAAGTAAATCGGTTAATGGGGAAAGGTACACGTGCGGATTTCTTAGTTGAAATTGAGGAATCTCGCAAAAAACGCTTAGAGGCAGACGAAAAAAGAGCAGCTCGCACGGCTAAAGAAGTAACTGTTAAGCCTGTACGCACGGTAAAGGGAGCTTCTGTCTTTCTTCCGGCTGATTTGCGACGCCATGTAAAGAGAGATTATGCGGTTTCGCATTTATATCCATATGTTAATATGCGGACATTACTTGGACATCACCTAGGCTTAAAAGGTCAAGTACAGCAATTGCTTGATGCTGGCGATGCAAGGGCAACAGAGTTAAAAGATTTAGTCGACGATTATTTACAAAGTGATTTATTGAAGCCTTCGGGTGTGTATCAGTTTTTCCCTGCACAAGCCGATGGGGATGATGTAGTTGTTTATGATCCAGCAGATAGCAAAACAGAAATTGAACGATTTACCTTCCCGCGTCAGCAAGTTGAACCGTTTTTATGTCTTGCAGATTTCCTGAAAACAGTTGAAAGCGGTGAAATGGACTATATTTCCTTAATGGTAGTAACAGCTGGACAAGGGGTTATGACGAAAGCTCGTCAGCTAAAAGAGGAAGGGAAATTCCTTGAAAGTCATGCATTACAATCTACAGCACTTGAGCTTGCGGAAGGCTTCGCGGAGCGTATGCACCAAGAAATTCGTGATCAATGGGGCTTCTCGGATAAGACAGATTTTACAATGCGTGATCGTTTCGCCGCAAAATATCAAGGGCAGCGTTTTTCATTTGGCTATCCTGCATGTCCGAACTTGGAGGATCAAGAGAAATTGTTTGGCTTATTAAAACCAGAAGACATTGGTGTGCATTTAACGGAAGGCTTTATGATGGAGCCTGAAGCTTCTGTTTCAGCAATAGTCTTTGCACATCCAGATGCTCGGTATTTTAATGTGTAATGCTAGGAAAAGTGTTATAACTTTATGTAAAGAGGTTAAAGCCTCGGCATAATTGAAGTAGGACGTGAGCATGATGATTCGATTAATGGAAGAGAAAGATTTACCTGGTGTTTTAGATATTTACAATGACATTATTTTAACGAGCAAAGCCGTTTATCGATATGAAACTCAATCGTTAGAAGAAAAAAGACGATGGTTCAAGGACCAGCAAGCAATCGGTAATCCACTGCTAGTCTTTGACGTCAATGGCACAGTAGCCGGCTTTGCAACATATAGTCAGTTCCGTCCATATCCAGGCTATAAGCACACAATGGAGCACTCTGTATATGTGCATAAAGATCATTATCAAAAGGGAATAGCTATCCAATTAATGTATGAGCTTATTCGAATTGCTAAAGAGCAAGATGTGAAAACACTCGTAGCGGGCATTGATGGTGAAAATATCGTGAGCATAAAAGTACATGAAAAACTAGGTTTCGAATATGCGGGGACAATAAAAAACGCAGGCTACAAATTTGGACAGTGGCTAGATCTTGTATTTTATCAGCTACAGTTAACTGGACCAAAAGTGTAGAAAGTATTCGACATGACATATCTTTTCAGCTTGCCTACTCATATCAATGCCACATTCTTATCACCAAAAGTTGAAGATGAAATACGCGTTGTATAATAGGTTGATTTGAGTGTAGGCTGGGCGCCCAGGAAGCTTTGCTCTGTGCGAAAGCGTAGCGACAGCAACAACAAATGTTTTAACTGTGCGAAAGCGTAGCGACAGCAACAACAAATGTTTTAACTGTGCGAAAGCGTAGCGACAGCAACAAAGCGCCCAGCCGGAACGGAAATCAACTCCACTTTATAGTGATGAGCCATATTAATTTATATTTATTCCTTTGTACACATTATAAAAGGATATGACAAATGTCATATCCTTTTTATGATGTTTGCTTCTGTTGCATGATTGTACTCTTGTTTTATGATGAGGTCATAAGAAAAAAAGGAAACGAGGGAGTAAATATAATGGCAACAGATAAAGAAAAAACAAAAAAACTGCGCCAAGATGTAGCACCATTTGCAAAATCTGATACGGCTAAAAGTATCTTTCAAATGGTTAATACGATTATACCTTTAATTGCCCTTTGGGTAGCTGGCTATATGTTAGTGGATGTTTCACCATGGTTAACAGTTGGGTTAAGTGTAATTTCTGCTGGATTTGTCGTACGAACTTTTATTATTTTCCATGATTGTACACACGGCTCATTTTTCAAAAGTAAAAAAGCAAACGACTGGGTTGGTTTTGTAACTGGGGTGTTAACATCATTCCCATATGAAAAATGGAAACGTGAGCATACAATTCACCACGCAACTAGCTCGAACTTAGATAAGCGTGGTATCGGTGATATTGATATGATGACAGTGGAAGAATTTATACAAGCATCTAAAGGGCAACGTTTATGGTATCGTTTTTACCGTAATCCATTCGTAATGTTTGGCTTAGGTCCACTGTTTATGGTGTTAATTTTAAACCGTCGTAATCGAAATGATGCTAAACAGAAAGAACGTATTAATACGTATTTAACAAATGTAGCCATCGTAGGAATCTGTGCAGCCTTAATTTTCTTTATGGGATGGCAAGCATTTTTATTAGTGCATGTAGTAACATTGTTTGTGGCTGCTTCTCTTGGCATTTGGTTATTTTTTATCCAACATACGTATGAAGATTCTTATTTTGAGCATGACTCAGAGTGGGATTATGTAAAGGCTGCTGTTGAAGGTAGCTCGTATTATAAATTACCAAAGCTATTACAATGGGTTACAGGCAATATTGGTTTCCACCATGTACACCATTTAGCTCCTCGTGTACCGAACTATAATCTTGAAAAGGCGCATAATGACATACCGCCATTACACACTGCAACGACAATTACGTTACGTACAAGCTTAGAATCATTACGCTACAAGTTGTATGATGAAGAGCAAGGCAAGTTTGTAACCTTTAAAGACGTTAATGAAATAATTAAGCGAAAAGAAAGAGGCAGTTTAGCTGCTTAGTAAAATTTTTCAGCCATCTCTTCTAAGGGATGGCTGTTTTACGTAAACATTGTACAACAGGCTCAGTAAACATCATGTGCAGGCATAAAATAAATTTTCTTGTTATAATGAGGGAAAAGTAGGAAAGAGCGTGAGATTATGTTGAGGAAATGGCAAAGTATTATTCCGAATAGTCCAATGCTCAGTATATATTTATGGATTATTTTCTGTTTCCTACCGTTTTTCTTCATTTTTAGAAAATCATCTTATCTAGAAATATCAATTGGCATTACATTTTTAATGCTATATTTTATTTTCTACCGATTTTCCATGAATTCGAAAAACGGTCTTGTTTATATGTGGATTAGCTTTGAAATGGTTATTAATATCGTTATGACGATATTGTATGGCTATGTGTATTTATCAATTTTCACAGCTTTCTTTATTGGAAATCTTCGTAAACCGGTTGGCTTCTTTATTATATACGGTCTACATATTGGCTTTACGGTTATTTCTACAGGTGTTGGCTTTTTTGTTGAGCTACAGTTATTTTTATCACAACTACCATTTGTTGTTTTAACAATTTTAGCGGTTGTGCTTCTCCCACTAACGATTTATTCAAAAAATAAACGCGAAAATTTAGAAGGTCAGCTTGAGACTGCTAATGAACGAATAGCTGAGTTAATTGTTTTTGAAGAACGCCAACGTATTGCTCGGGATTTACATGATACGCTCGGTCAAAAGTTGTCGATGATAGGCTTAAAAAGCGACTTAGCTTCAAGATTAATTGAACGTGATCCACAGCAGGCTCTAACAGAGATTAAGGATATTCGTCAAACGGCGAGTATCGCATTAAAAGAAGTACGTGAATTAGTATCGGGTATGCGAACGGCTAGGTTTGAGGACGAACTTATGCGTATTGCCCAAATATTAAAGGCTGCTGAAATGGAATTTGTATTTGATGGTGATAAAGATGCATTACAAGTTCCACCGCTTGTAGAAAATGTATTATCCATGTGCTTAAAAGAGGCAGTCAATAATGTCGTTAAACATAGTGGTGCTACAAAATGCGAAATTGCCTTCCATCAAAATTTTAAGGAAGTATATTTAGTTGTTCGTGATAATGGGCAAGGAATCACCAAAAAACAAGCATGGAAAACGGGTAACGGATTAAAGGGAATGCGAGAACGGTTAGAGTTTATAAACGGTTCTTTTAAAATCGAAAGTGAAGAGGGCACTACATTAACAGTGTCGATTCCAGTGGCGATTACGCATCAGAAGGTCAAAGAAAATCTGAAGAACATATAGAAATGAGGACTGTGACATGATACGAATTGTAATTGCTGAAGATCAGGGTATGCTATTAGGCGCACTCCGTTCATTACTTAGTATGGAGGATGATATGGAGGTCGTCGGCTTAGCAAAAAATGGTGAGGAAGCATTGGCGCTTGTTGAAGAGCATCAGCCTGATATTTGTATTATGGATATTGAAATGCCAGTAAAAACTGGATTGGATGCTGCCGAGGAACTGCATGCCTCAGGTTCTAATTGTAAAGTGATTATATTAACGACATTTGCAAGGCCAGGTTATTTTGAGCGTGCAAGAAAAGCCAGCGTTCGTGGCTATTTACTAAAGGATAGTCCGATAGAAGAATTGGCCAGTGCCATTCGGACAATTATGGACGGCAGAAGAATATATGCGCCTGAACTCGTTGATTTTGTCTATGAGGATGATAGTGAAAATCCTTTAACTGACCGCGAGAGCCAGGTACTGACACTTGTTGCAGAGGGCAAGACGACAAAAGAAATTGCTGCAGAATTGTTTTTATCAGCAGGAACTGTCCGCAACTATATCTCCACTATTTTAGAAAAATTAAATGTTGGAAATCGTATTGAAGCCATCGCTCGTTTTAAGGAAAAAGGGTGGAATAAGTAGTAATACACTTATACTAAGAAAAAAATAAGAAAAAAATAGACAAAAGGCATTGAATAATTAAAATTCAGTGCCTTTTGTCATTATAAAAGAATAATTGATATTGTATATTTTAACTACTAATGATAATATTTAGTAAAAGTAAAACGTTTTAATGGGAAGGATGGAAATGATTATGAAAAAAATTTCGAAAATTACTTCAATAGCTTTTTTAGCAACAACATTTGTCGTGACAAGCGCAAATCCTTCAGCCGTTTTGGCTGCAAGCAACGATATAGTTGAGACAGATTCATCTATCCCATTAGAAAGTAGTATGGATCAAGCTGTTCAGGCAGCATTAGTTGGACCTGAAATCAAAAAACTAAATGTACTAGGTCATGAATTTAATGTAAAACCTGTTTCTATTTCGAAAATGGATCATCTAACAGTTGTAAATGGGCAAATATCCCATCACTTAAGCTGGCGTCCAGATGATCAGCTATACTATCGCATTGAAAAAGAAAACGGAGAAGTAAAACAAGTGGAGATCAAAATTGATCGAGGCGGATGGACAAGTTTATCTGCTCCGTTTATTGCTACATTAGCGCAAAAAAATGATATCCCGATTACGCTAGAAATGATCCAAGAGCTTGGGCAAAAATTAGGTAGTCTTATTGATGGTAAATGGGAGTATGCAGCAGAAGCCATTGTTTCTACCATTGCTTTACATGTTGAATAATATAAAACTTTAATCAGTGGGGCTTTTCATCACCCTCACTGATTATTTTTATTACACGTTTTCAATATATTTCCGATAAATGGAATTTTACTTGCGAGAACAACAGATAAACTGAGAATCTGAAATAAATCAGTAAGTGAGGGAAGCGGTTTAGTGTTTGCCTGTGGAAAGTACGTTCTTGAAAGAATAAAGCCAGAAGCTTAATCAATTAAGCTTCTGGCTTCATTATGTTAGACCTTATTTTTTACGTTTTGTTAAACGTCCAAGAACGAATGCACCTGCTGCTACAGCGAGGACTGTGTTCGTTTTTTTCGTAAATACTTGTTTTGTAACAAGATTAAGATTTTGAGGACGCTCCGCTAAACGGCGCATAAAGTAGCCGTACCAATCTTCGCCGAATGGTACATATACACAGAAGTTATAGCCTTCTTTTGCAAGCTCTTTTTGCAAATCTGTACGGAAGCCGTAAAGCATTTGGAATTCGAATTTATCTAGTGGAATATTATTGTCCTCTACAAAGCGTTTTACGTGTGCAATAACATTATGGTCATGTGTTGCGATGGACGTAAATTTACCATGTAGTAAATGATATTCAATTAACTCAATGAAATTTAAATCAATATCTAATTTATCTTGGAAAGCAACCTCTACAGGCTCCTTATAAGCACCTTTTACGATACGAAGGCGATAGTCCTGGAATTTTTCAATATCGTCTTTTGCACGGTAAAAATAAGATTGGATAACAGTACCCACATTATTAAACGTTTTGGAAAGCTCTTCAACCATATCGAAAGAAGTTTGTAAACGATCATAGTCTTCCATGTCAAAGTTTACGAATATATCATATGCTGCTGCTTTTTCTACAATTTCATATAAGTTGTCGTAGCAAAAATCAACATCAATATCTAAACCTAATTGAGATGGCTTTAACGAAATATGCGCATCAACGCTATTTTCGTGAATAGCCTCGATAACAGCAAGGATTTGTTCTTTAGCTTTTGTTGCTTCTTCTTCGGTTGAAACAAATTCCCCTAAATTATCTACTGTACAAGAGATATTATGCGCGTTTAGCTCTTTGATACTAGCAATCGTTTCTTCAATATTTGTACCAGCTACTACACTTTGTGCTCCTAATTTTAGGCCATATTTTTTTGCAGTACTATTTAATAGTTGGTTTTCAGATAAATGGATGAAAAAATCGCGTAATAACATGGTCATTCTCCTCACTGCTGCATTTTTCTTTTTATTATAACATAATTTAGAAAATATATATTGTTTTTAATATAACGATTATTTCGTTTCAAGAACTTGCATGCGTTCATTAAAAAGTGCAGGATAACTTAAAAAACCAATCATTATGCTTGATAATGTCGCTGCTGTTAGCAGGGCGAAAATGATTAATAGTTGGAATTGCACCGCATGAATAGGGTCTGCTCCACCGATTATTTGGCCACTCATCATACCTGGTAATTGAACAAGACCAATTGTTTTTTGGCTTTCAATCGTAGGAATCATACTTGCTTTTATCGCCTGCATTAGCTGTCGATGAATAGCCTGTTTTGGTGTGCCGCCAAGCGATAATATTAACTCAATTTCGTTCTGATGACTTGCAATTTCTGATGTAAAACGATTTAAAAACAGTACTGATAATACCATTGAATTACCAATCATCATGCCGCTAATTGGAATAATATATTGCGCTGTTGATGGTACAATATCAAAACCAAGCAATACCCCTTGTGTAACACATTCAACGGTAATGAGAGTTACTGCTATTTTCCATGTAATGCCTTTAATGCCTTTCCCTTTTTTACGAGCATTGAGTGTTGCTGCTAAAATCATTAATGCAATCATGAGGAAGATATAAATATAGCTTTGAGCATCGAAGACAAATTTTAAAATGTAACCGACGGCAAGTAATTGAATAATAGAACGAATAGTAGCGATGAGAGTATCTTTTTCAAGTCCTAGCTTTAAGGTTTTTGACAGTAGAAGTGGAATTAACACAAAAATTAACGTTAAGGAAAGCGAAGTATACGTCATTCATTCACCCCCTGTACAAATTCAGCGACACGTGGATTTTTAGGTGCGTGAAGTAAGGAGCTTTGTCCAGTTTCAATTAGTTCCCCATCCATCATGACCCATGTAAAGTGGCCGATTGTTAGTGCTTGCTGTAAATTATGAGTAATCCAAATTATTGTGACATTAAACTTTTTATTGATTGTAGCAATAAGCGTCTCAATTTCTTGCACGGATTGACGGTCTAGTGCAGATGTAATTTCATCTAGCAATAAAATGGAGGATTGATTAATAAGTGTTCTAGCAATAGAAACTTTTTGTCGTTGTCCACCTGATAATTTATTCGTAGGGCGTTGTAAAAAGCTTTGATCAAGTCCGACATCATGTAAATATTGGATCGCTTCCTGCTCTGTAAGCTTTTCTCCTTGTAACGAGCGAGGAAGTGCAAGATTATCAAATACAGAACCTTCTATCATAGGGGCCGCTTGAAGAGCCATACTCACATGTCTTCTTAAAGCGGTTGGTTCATATGTAGAAATGTTTTGATTATCAATTAATATTTGACCATCAGTAGGTGATAATAGTCCATTGCACAATTTAAGTAAAGTTGTTTTACCAGCACCTGAAGGGCCGACTAATGTAGTGATTTTTCCTTTAGGGAATGACCCAGTAATTGATCGTAAGATTGTCTTGTCATTCGCTGAAAAGCTAACCTGTTGAAAGTGAATGGCAGGCTCATATGACGTATTCATAAAGTTAAAACTCCTTTATACTAATAGGTAAAATAACTGTAGCATGAAACAAAGGGAAGCTAAAGTTATTTAACATTGGGTAATAAAGTTAAGGGGGATAGAGAATGGATATATTATATGTAGATACTTTAACATATGCACAAGGCACAATGTATATCATTGCCTCAGATGATGGACTAGTATATATCGGAACACCAAATGCGCCATTCGAAGAGGTGGAAGTGTGGGCGAAAAAGCCATTTAAAGGCTTTCGTTTTGAAGAAAATAAAGAAAAGTTACAGCAATATGTTAAGCAATTATCGGCTTATTTCAATAAGGAACTTACTGAGTTTGATTTACCAATACATGTTAAAGGGACGCCATTTCAACTAGCAGTATGGGATGCTTTGAAGGAACTACCGTATGGTACAACTACAACATACTCAGATATTGCACACCGTATCGGCAATCCGAAAGCAGTAAGAGCTGTAGGTAGTGCAATCGGCGCCAATCCAATATTAGCGATTATTCCTTGTCATCGTGTGATTGGCAAAGATGGTAAACTAACCGGCTTCCGTAGTGGGCTTGCTATGAAAGAATTTTTACTGGAGCTAGAGAGAGCATAAAACAAGAATCTGCATAACCTTTGGGGAAACAGTTGGCCGAAGAGATTGCAGATTCTTGTTTTTTGTATTAAAGAAGATGGAGTTCAATAAATACTATACATGTTCTTCTTGGACATTGTTATTTGCTTTACCGAAATGAGTTAAACGATGAGCAAATGTTTCTCCTCGCATTGCAGAGCCCTTGAAAATATCCTGAAACTCATAAGCCGGAGCACCGTGTTCGATGACATCTAGGCCAGTGACTTCATCTTCAGCAGAAACTCGTAATGGGACAAATGCTTTTATAATAAGTAAACCAGCAGCTACTGAAACGCTAACCCAAGCAATGGTAGCAATAACCCCAATCGCTTGCACTCCTAATTGGCCGAAACCTCCTCCATAAAATAATCCTTGACCACCAATATCAAACAAGCCAACTGCTAGAGTACCCCAAATACCACAGATACCATGGACGGCGATGGCACCAACAGGATCATCGACTTTTAATTTCCATTCAATGAAGCGGACGCCCTCGACCAATAATGGAGCAGCAATTAATCCGATAATGAGTGAACCGACAATACTAACATTAGCTGCACCAGCGGTAATACTTACAAGCCCTGCTAAAGCACCGTTTAATGTGAGTGACCCATCGATATGACCATATCGAAATTTCGTATAAAGGGCTGTAACCACAACACCAGTAGCAGCAGCGAAAAATGTATTTGCAATTACGCTAGGAACAAGTTTAGGATCAGCAGCTAATGTTGAGGCACCATTGAAGCCAAACCAACCAAACCAAAGTAAAAATACGCCTAAAGCTCCTAATGGAATACTATGTCCTGTAATAACGTTAACACGACCATTTTCATATTTACCGAGACGAGGACCGACCATTACCGCAGCTACAAATGCCGCAACTGCACCTGTTAAATGTACAACGGTTGATCCAGCAAAGTCGATAAAACCAAGATTTGTTAACCATCCATGACCGCTCCAAACCCAATGACCAACAACAGGATAAACAAGTAACGACATGAGAATAATTACGCAAATATAAGCAAAAATATTAGTACGTTCTGCCACTGCTCCAGATAAAATTGTTGCTCCAGTTGCTGCAAACATCGTTTGGAAAATAAAGAAGGAAAGATCATCTACACCATTTAAGGCAAAGCCACTTGTACCGAAGATACCGCCAACTGAATCACCAAACATAATAGCGTAACCACAGAGAAAATAGACAATGCCGCCAAGTGATATAGTTAGGAAGTTTTTCATAATAATATTGACTGCGTTTTTTGAGCGTGTAAAGCCTGCTTCAACCATTGCAAATCCTGCATGCATAAAGAATACTAAAATTGTACCGAGCATCATCCAAACTAAATTTATAGATATTGTTATCTCATCCATATATATCGCCCCCTTATTCTACTGCAATTGATCCGACTTCTTTTGTACGGATACGAATTGCTTGTTCTATTGGAAAAATGAAGATTTTGCCATCTCCAACCTTGCCAGTTGCTGCCTTACGTAATAAAACTTCAACAATGGAATCTACTTTTTCATCATCAACAATCATTTCTAATTTCAACTTCGACAAAAATTCAATTTCGTAGGTATTTCCACGAAATAACCCTGTACGCCCTAATTGACGACCGCAGCCAGCAATTTCTGAAACACTGAGCCCTGCAATTCCTTCCTGTGCAAGACCATCCCTGACCGCGCCGAAAACTTCGGGACGGATGATTGCTTCTATTTTTTTCATCCATATCAGCTCCTTGAGTAAATTTAATTTACATGTTAAAACGCTATGAAAAACGGCGCAATAATTATTTGAATATTCATGTTACGTTTTATTACATGTAATAATTCGACTTTCGTAATAGTTTGTTGAAAATGTTTTTAAAAGGGGAATGAAAGCGGTATTAAAAAGTATGTCTAAAATGTGAACGTTTCTAAATTTTCTGATTATTAATGTGAGGAAACCTGACATTAAAGTTAGAGGATGTAATACGCAAGAATTTGGGTATATAGTGTATACTAGGACTAATTATCAAAGCGGAAGAAGGGTTTTCTTGTGAGATCAAATTATGCAGATGATAGCTTAGCGCTACACACAGACTTGTACCAAATCAATATGGCAGAATCATATTGGGCGGATGGTATACATAATAGAAAAGCGGTTTTCGAATTATATTTTAGAAAGTTACCGTTTGGCAATGGCTATGCAATTTTTGCGGGATTAGAGAGAATTCTTGAGTATTTACGTGATTTTCATTTCAGTGATTCGGACATAGCGTATTTGCGTGAAGAGGTTGGGTATAAAGAAGATTTTATCGAATATTTAAAAAATATTCGTTTTACAGGGGATATGTATTCGATGGTGGAAGGGGAAACGGTTTTCGCTAATGAACCGATTGTCCGCATCGAAGCACCTTTAGTGGAAGCGCAGTTAATTGAAACTGCATTACTTAACATTGTGAATTACCAAACATTAATTGCAACGAAGGCTAGTCGTATTAAACAAATTATAAAAAATGAAGTGGCGATGGAGTTCGGCACACGACGCGCGCATGAGATGGATGCAGCGATTTGGGGAACGCGTGCAGCGTTTATAGGCGGTTTTGCTTCAACTAGTAATGTGCGAGCAGGTAAACTTTTCAACATTCCGGTATCTGGTACACACGCGCATGCACTTGTACAGGCCTATAAAAATGATTATGATGCATTTCATTCTTATGCAAAACGCCATCGTGATTGCGTATTCCTTGTAGATACTTATAATACGTTGAAATCGGGTGTGCCAACAGCAATCAAAGTGGCAAAAGAGCTTGGTGACAGCATTAATTTTATTGGAATTCGTTTAGACAGTGGGGATATTGCTTTCTTGTCAAAAGAAGCACGACGTATGTTAGATGAAGCAGGTTTCCCGAACGCTAAAATAATCGTATCGAATGACTTAGATGAATACACGATCTTAAACTTAAAGGCTCAAGGCGCAAAAGTTGATGTGTGGGGAATTGGTACGAAGCTCATTACCGCTTATGACCAACCTGCTTTAGGGGCTGTTTATAAAATGGTGGCGATAGAAAATAACGATGGACAATTAGAAGATACGATTAAAATTTCAGCGAATACTGAAAAGGTAACGACGCCAGGCCTTAAAAATGTATATCGTATTATTGATAGAAAGAATGGCAAGGCAGAGGGAGATTACATTACAATGCACGATGAAAATCCTCAATCAGAGAAACGCATTAAAATGTTCCATCCTGTTCATACATTCGTATCAAAATTTGTTACAAACTTTGAAGCTAAAAACCTACATCAACAAGTGATTAAAAATGGCGAAATACAATATCAAAATCCTACTTTGGAAGAAATGCGCGATTATGCAGCAGATAATTTAGAACTGCTATGGGATGAATATAAACGTGCTATGAATCCTGAGGAATACCCAGTCGATCTAAGCCAAAAATGCTGGAATAATAAAATGCGCAATATTGAAGAAGTAAGTGAAATGGTCAATCGCTTGTAAAGCGTAAGGAGTGAAGGACAAAATGACATTACAACAAGAAATCATAAAGGAATTACGTGTATTACCTACTGTCGATGCGCAGGAAGAGATTCGCAAATCCATTGATTTTTTAAAGGAATATGCGCGTCGTTATAGTTTTGTAAAGGGATTTGTTCTCGGAATATCAGGTGGTCAAGACTCCACATTAACTGGAAAGTTAACGCAGCTTGCGGTCGATGAATTAAATGCCGAGATGGGAGAAGCGAAGTACTCATTTTGGGCTGTTCGCTTACCATATGGTGTGCAAGCAGATGAAAAGGACTGTCAAGATGCGATTGACTATATCAAACCTACGGAAACTTTTACAGTAAGCATTAAAGATGCAGTCGATGCAAGTGTTAGAGGATTAACGAATGCAGGTATTGAACTAAGCGATTTTGCAAAAGGGAATGAAAAGGCACGTGAGCGAATGAAGGTGCAATATTCTATCGCTGCTATGAATAATGCTGTTGTGCTTGGGACAGATCATGCTGCGGAGGCAATTACAGGTTTTTACACAAAATTTGGGGATGGCGGTGCAGATTTAATGCCTATCTTCCGTCTCAACAAGCGTCAGGGTAAGCAGTTGTTAGCGGCACTTGATTGCCCAGAGCACTTATATTTAAAAATACCAACTGCTGACTTAGAGGAAGATCGTCCTTCATTACCTGATGAAGAAGCGCTTGGTTTAACGTATGACCAAATTGATGATTATTTAGAGGGGAAGGCTATCCCTGAAGAAGCTCGTAAAATATTAGAAGGGCATTATTTACGTTCACAGCACAAACGCCATATGCCAATTACAATATTTGATGATTTTTGGAAGTAATTTATATTTGAGATTCATTACCAAAATATAGGGATGATAGTTATTAAAGCATCTACTATGTAGATAAGTTGATCTTCGCTACGGGGGGATCAGCGATAGAGGAACGAAGGTTAAGAACATCACGTCCTGTGATAACGCCTTCGTGACCAACATCGGTTGGCCCGAGACCATGCAGCGTAGCGGACGTTTTCTGTGCGAAAGCGAAGCGGCAGCAACAAAGCTCCTAGCCGGAACGGAAATCAACTCCACGTTATTGATGATGAGTAATATTTGGGAAAAGAGTTATAAAAAAGTGATGACCACTTTTGAAAATAACTCTTTTCTATTTTTTTAAGCAATTTGGTTCTGTATTATTAAGTTCGAGCATATAATGTCGATATATATACCTACAAAGTTGATAAAAAGTAAAGGAGGGTAATTATTTATGAGGACTTCTAGAGTAAGTTCGACGACTAGTAGTATATTTCGTAATGAACAACAGTATTTACATGCTGGAGATTTAAGCCATAATTTCGGACAAAATCCGAAGAAACAGTTTAAAAACAGTTTGCTAAAGAATAAAGGTAAAAAGCAATTAAGTAATAATAGACAAATCCAACAGCAACGTCCAAATAATGTAGCAGCTAGTTTTGTGGACAATGCTTACGATTTACAAATACGTAATGAATTAAATGAAACTGCTGTTAAGCTAAATCTGGTCAGCAAGCAAAAGAAGTTTCTCAATAGTTACCGTTCTTCTATATAACATCATAAATTCAAGCTCTCTACATCATTCAGGATGTAGGGAGTTTTTTGTGTTGAAAACCAAAATGGTGTCAATACAATATTTACGAATGTTTCCTATATATCATGAAATCATTTGCTGCTGCTAAGTTAGCGCTACGCTTTCGCGCAAAAAACATCTGTTGGCCCGAGACCCTGTAGCGAAGCGGCAGCAACAAATGATTTAACTGTGCGAAAGCGAAGCGGCAGCAACAAATGTTTTAACTGTGCGAAAGCGAAGCGGCAGCAACAAAGCACCCTGTCGGAACGGAGATCACCCCTCGCTTTGCCGAAGAGCGATAAAGATGACACGCTAATCACATTATCTATAATAAAAGTTATTAAAAAATGGAAGTTATATTTTTCATTCAAAATATTTGAAGTCGAGACGTTCAATGAATATTCAAGGTAATTTTTCCAATACTTCACAGTGATTTTTAACTTATTTCACAACTTACCTGTAAAGTAATTATTAGTAATAGAAAAACGAAATTGGGGGAAGCAATTGTGAAAAAAATATGGTTACCTGTACTAGCTGCATCACTTTTACTCGCGGCTTGTGGTACAGACGAAGATCAAGGGAAGAAAGAAGAAACGAAGCAAGATATCACAGCAAATGAGGCAGAAGCAAAGGATAAATCTACGCAAGTCGCTTCTTTAGTGGATCCACGTTTGCAAGAGCCAAAAGAAGATACAATGTGTGAAATGTGTAATATGAAAGTATATATGAAGGACGAAGATATGGGTGAATTTTCTACTCAAGCAATAAAAGAGGACGGAACAGTTACCTTTTATGATGACATCGGCTGTTTAGTAAATGCCGAGGTTGCAAATAATGAAAAGAACGAAAAATTTGTACGTGATTTTAATACAAAAGATTGGGTAAAGGTTGATGATGCAACTATCGTCAAAACGGATCTAAAATCTCCGATGAATTGGGGATATGTTTATTTCAAAGATAAAGCTGATGCAGACAAGTATATCGCTGACAATCCAACTGCACATGTAGAGGAATTACAAAAAATTAAAGACGATGCATTAGAGCGTCGTGAAAAGAAGATGAAAGAAAAAGCTGAAAAAGAGGCCAAAGGTGAATCTGACTCCATGCATATGGAAGAAAAGAATCAAGACGGTCATAGTCATTAATCGAATGGACTAGGGGGGATTCCTCTAGTCTTTTCGTGCTGAACTGGGAGGTAAGGATTGGTGAAAAAAATAGGGATGGCCTTATTATTTTTTCTATTCATGAGTCAGACAGTGTACGCAGATTTCGATGTACAGGAGGCGATTAATGTCGCAAAGCCAGGGGAGATCGTTCATATTCCTGCTGGTCGTTACCGAGGTAATTTTATTGTGACGAAACCGATAACACTACAAGGCGAAGAGGGAACTGAACTAATCGGTGAAAGTGACAAACCAGCACTTCGAATTGAAAATACTACTAATGTCAGTGTGGAAAATATAACGTTATCAGGAAAAAGTAAAGCGATCGTTGTTAGTAATGTAGACGGACTTAAGCTACGTAAGTTACAAATGAAAGATGTTCATACAGGTGTTCATATACAACGCTGCAAAAATGTGCGCATACAGGAAATCAATGTGACTGGTATCGAGGATCATTATTCCCAAAAAGGTAATGGGTTGGCAGTTTATAAAAGTGAGGATATTACGATCGAAGGCAATACTATTGAGCAAGTACAGGATGGAATCTATGTAGAGGAGGTAAAGCGTATTGTTGTTCAACGTAATAAGGTGACGAGCAGCCGTTATGGTACGCATTTTATGTATACAAGTGATGCCAAAGCACTTTTTAATACATATGTTCACAATGTGACTGGTCTTATGATTATGATGACAACAGACATCCTCCTTGAAAATAATACAATAGCTAATCATTTTGATTTTAATGGCTACGGTATGCTGCTGTTTGATGTGCAGCAAGCAAAAATTAAACATAACACAATCAAAAATAATCGGACTGGTGTTGCAATGCAGAAAAGTTCAACTATCCAAATTGAAACAAATGATTTTCAGATGAACCAAACTGCCCTTGAAGGTACAAAGGTTAGTAACGACACTTTGGCTAGTAGTAATAACTTTACAGGGAATATTTTAACGGCGCGCTCCGATCAGCAAGGCTTTCAACTTAAAAATAATTATTATGATGATTACTCAGGGATTGATTTAAAAGACAATGGCGTCGGTGATATTCCATATGTGGCTGTGTCAAGCTTTGGTCAATGGATGGTACGCCAGCCTGTTTACCAATATTTTGTAGCATCTCCGAGCGTCCTTTTACTGACATCTCTGGATCAGCAAATTAATAAAACTGAAAAGAACATGCTTGTTGATCATACGCCGAAATTGGCGATGAAGTATGTGCAAGAAAAGAACAAGATGAACGTGGTGCAAATGCTAGTAGGTTTATTCTTGGCATTAAGTAGTTTATGGCTATGGAAAAGAGGGATCACAGAATGAAAAAATGGCTGATGAGTGTATTGCTATGTTGTGGTGTATTGGTGGGCTGTAGTGAAAAAACATATGAGCCTCGTGAAATAGTGAGTGAAACTGATGTATGTAAAATTTGTAATATGAGTATCGTTCATAATGCATATGCTGGCCAGATTGCATTGAAAAATGGCGATTATGAAATGTTTGATGATATTGGTTGTCTTATGGAATATATGAAAGCGAATGGGGAAGATGTAGTTGGAGCAGCATATATTAAAGATGCGGCAAAAAATGAATGGATTGACGTTATTAACGCTGTTTATGTGTACAACAAGGATTATTGGACTCCGATGAATTATGGGGTAGTTGCATTCGATTCGAAGGAAGCAGCACAGGAATGGATGACGACAGAGGGAGAAGGTCAGCTACTAGACTATAAGGATTTACACGATTTTAAATGGGGGATCCATAAGTGATGAATAGTATGCTTATTAAACTAGAATTGAAGCAAATGCTCAGAAGTCGATGGATGCAACTTGTAGGCTTACTTTTCACATTCGTGTTTACAGCTATCATTGTCATTCAGCAAATGGCATTACCAGATGTAGACGGTTTTACACGACAGACAGCCTCCTTTTTAAATGTATTGTTGTTTTTATTGCCGCTGTTTATATTAACGATCGGTAGTATGAGTGTAGCTGGTGATGTGGAATCAGGATGGTTTTCATTATTAAAAACATATCCAATGACACGTAGGCAATATATTGCAGGAAAGTATATTGCTTCTGTGCTTGCTTTTTTATTAGTCGTGGCCGTGGCGTTCGGCGTAATATTAGCGCTTGGTGGATTTCTTGGTGGAGTACGTTTGCCATTTATCTTCATTGTTTTAACTTTGCTATGCATTTTCATTTTTGTGTCATTGGCCATTGCAGTAGGAGCCTTTGCGAAAACAAGATTATTTGCACTGTCGTTGTCACTTGTTTTTTGGTCCATTTTTTTATTGCTAATCTCTTACGCTTTAATGGCTATCGGAACTGTCGTGGCCGGTCATATTCTTCAAAAACTGACGATTATAGCGATACATATTAATCCTGTGGAGTGGCTACGCTTTGGATACTTTATTTTTACAGATCAGGCGAGTGTTCTTGGGCCAGCATTTTATAAAGTAACGCAGTTTTATTCGTCGCCACTAGGTTATGCAGTATACGTAGCTGTGACATTACTTTGGATAGTTTGTCCGTTAGCCTACACTAGCTTACTTTTATCTTCTTTCGGTGAAAGGAGATAAAGCCTCCGGCGGATGTCACAGAATCGGAAAGGAGTGCTTTGTGCAAGCACAAAGCCGATTCTGGACGCAATTATGCCGAGGTATAATTGATAGAAAGGGGATAGAAGATGATGCTATTAGAAACAAAGAAGTTATCAAATATCTATGATAATAATAGAGGTCTTCATGAAGCCTCCTTTTCTTTACAAACGGGGCGTATTTTAGCGCTTGTAGGGGGAAATGGCGCTGGAAAGAGTACTTTAATTCGCCTGCTAACTGGACAGGAAAAGCAAAAATCAGGAGAAATAATATGGCATAAACCACAAGCCATTCGATACATGCCTGATGATGTGGACTTTCCTTCTATGTTAACAGCAGCAGAAATTTTGCAGCTACTTGCCTCATTAAAGAAGATTGGTAAAAAGGAACAGGAGGAAGTACTAAGGCGCGTTGCTTTATGGGATGTTCGAAAGCAAAAAGTGAAGCATTTCTCTAAGGGGATGCGTCAACGGCTTAATCTCGCTCAAAGTTTACTCGGTGAAGGCTCTTTGCTTATTTTAGATGAGCCGACCAATGGGCTCGATCCTTTTTGGATTGCAGAGCTGAAAAAAATGATGCTAGAGGAAAAAGCAAGGGGCTCTACGGTCATATTTTCTACGCATTTACTGTCTTTTGCGGAAGAAGTAGCGGACGATGTGTTGGTTTTACACGAAGGGAACATACTTATTTCTGGTGAATTAGAGGAAATACTTTTACAAGAAAATTCATCTTCGTTAGAGAATTTATGGTTAAAAAAATTAAATCTGTAACATTCTGATAGATAATGACGTTATACTAAAAGATAGGTTTGCTTTGATTGTATTCAGGCAGGCCTTCTTTTTCATGTTAAAGTATTATTACTTTTCTCGCTAGTGCTCGAACTATGGTGTTAAAGCAATAGGTGAACGTCTCATATAATTGTGTTACTAAACATATTTCGTTATTCTTAAATAAGTTATCATACAATTCTAATAATTGTTGGATGAAATAGGAGGTTTTTTTATTTATGAATTCACAAATACAAAGTGTATTAGAAAATATAGAAAAAGTAATGATCGGCAAAAGAGAGGTTGCAGAGCTTAGCATAGTAGCCCTACTAGCAAAGGGTCATATCTTGCTTGAGGACGTACCAGGTGTCGGTAAAACAATGATGGTTCGAGCACTGGCAAAATCCTTTGAGGCACAATTTAAAAGGATTCAATTTACACCGGATTTATTACCGTCAGATGTTGTAGGGGTGTCGATTTATAATCCGAAAACGCTGGAATTCGAATTTCGACCTGGTCCGATCATGGGAGATGTAATTTTAGCGGATGAAATTAACCGTACATCTCCAAAAACGCAATCTGCTTTACTTGAGGGGATGGAGGAAGCATCGGTCACGATTGATGGTAAAACCTTAACAATCAACCAACCATTTTTCGTTATGGCCACTCAAAATCCAATTGAGCATGAAGGAACATATCCTTTACCGGAAGCACAGCTAGATCGTTTCTTACTAAAAATAAAAATGGGCTATCCTTCAAGAGGTCAAGAAGTGGAGATTCTTCGTCGTGCTGAGCATGGTAAACCGATTGAAAAAATTGAAGCAGTACTAACAGTTACGCAATTAATTGAATTGCAGGAGCTTGTACAGGGTGTGCATGTTGAGGATTCAGTCAAAAATTATATGGTCGAATTGGCGACTCAAACGAGGGAAAATAACTATGTACATTTAGGAGTAAGTCCTCGCGCAACGATTGCTTTAATGAAGGCTTCACAAGCTTATGCATTTATAAAAGGGCGTAGTTTTGTTACACCTGATGATGTTCAATATTTAGCACCATTTGTCTTTAGCCATCGTTTAATATTAAAGCCAGATGCTCGCTATGATAACGTAACGGCAGAGGAAATTATTGAGCGAATTATTGCGAAGATACCTGTGCCAACAAAGAGGTTTGCGGAGCAATGAAGAAATGGCAAGCCTTAATAGAGAAAAGTAAACATTTCCTTTTAATTTCTTTGTTAATGATCATAACGTTTTGTTATGCCATGTTCCAAGGTGGGTTTGTCAGCTGGTTTGTATTTTTCACAGTTAGCCCGTTTTTGTTATACGCATTTATTTTCTTACTAGTGAAAGAAGATATTTTACTGGTGGAACGCAAAATTGAGCCCTCCTGCGTAGAGAGTGGACAATCTGCTAAGGTAACAATTACGGTAGAACGAAAAACACGCTTTCCGTTTGCTTATATGATGATGGAGGAACTTGTAAACAGCGAAGTCCTTATTCAATCGAGGGTGCAAGGAACGAATACCATTAAGTTCGTTGGCTTCAGGAAAAAATTTAGCTGGAATTATGTGCTGGGAAATATGTCCCGTGGCGAGCATCGTTACTTAGGTGTTAATATTGTTTTCTGTGATTTTTTTGGCTGGGCAAAAAAGCGAGTTGTGGCAGACAAGGAACAAGTCATTTTAGTATACCCGAGAGTACGCGAAATGAGGTATGCCGCGCTTCAAACAAAATTTGATGTTGGTACAATGATGTCACCTTATTCAATTGTTAAGGATACATCAATGGCTGTTGGTTTACGTGAGTATGTTCCAGGTGACCGTTTTTCGTGGATTCACTGGAAATCATTTGCGAAAACACAAACGTTGCAATCTAAAGAATTTGAAGATCGACAATCACAGGAGTTAATGCTTGTACTCCATGCCGGAAAGTCTCCCTTATTTGAAGAAAAAATTGAGCTTGTAGCATCGATGCTACAAACCATTGTCAAAGAACGTGGAGATATTTCATTTGTTTCAGCTGGTTTTAACACGAAGGTGTTTCCGATTATTCAAGGTAATAAGCAGCTAGATCAAGTAATGCATCATTTAGCTGCTATAAAACCTGCTGAAACTGTCAAATTCCAATTTCGAGATCAGCAAGTGTTTAAGCATGTTGCAACATTACTATATGTTACGAATGAAGTATCAGATGAATTAATACATTCTCTTGCCAATATGGTGAAAAGCTGTATTTGTTTTGTAGTAGCGGAGGAGCCGCCTATGCAAACAAATCTGGCAAAGCGTTATAGGCAAATTCAAGTTGTACATGTAAATCCAACAGATTATTACCATTTGTTCACGGAGGTGATGAAGCCGTGAAAAAATCACTAGGAAATTTTATCGAATTAGCAATAGCATACGTAATTATTTTTCTAATTTTACGTGAATGGCTTATTCCTGTCATGCAGCTAACAAATACAGGATTGTTTCATTTATTTTTAGTGTTCATCGGTTTATCATTGGTACTCAGTTTATTTCAAGTGCACCCAATACTGTCGGGATTAGTGAAATTTGGTTATGTTACTTGGTTTATAGTGTTTGTTTATAGTGAAAGTCCCTTTTTTTCTGGACAGACAATACCGTTTTTAATGCATGAATGGAAATGGAATATGACTGCCATCTTTTCGGGCGATTTTGGAAAAGTATCGGATTCATTTAGAACGGTGCTCTTCGTTGCCCTTATTTGGATGTTAATATACCTGATACACCACTGGATAACCGTGCGGAAAAATATATTCTATTTCTTTGCTTTAACAGTATTCTTTATTGCCACACTAGATACATTTAGTGACTATGATGGAAAGGTGGCAATTGTTAAAGTACTTGTGCTTGGATTAATAATGACAGGTTTCCTTTTTGTTAAGCGCTTATGGCTTCAAATAGATGCACCGAGCAATTTCATAGGAAAGTGGAAACTGGTTATTCCGATGATTGTTTCGGTAATGCTTGTTAGTGGAGTGGCATTCTATTTACCTAAGGCAGGGCCAACTTGGGCTGATCCAGTCCCTTTTATTAAGGGGGTGGCAGGGCAAGATGGCATTGGAACAGGCGAAAAAACAGTTGGTTACAGCGAGGATGATAGTCAATTAGGGGGACCGTTCCAAGGTGATAATACACTAATATTTACGGCATCTACCCGTGATCGTCATTATTGGCGTATCGATACAAAGGATACTTATACTTCGAAGGGCTGGATTCTTTCGGAGGGGAGCTTTGGAAAAAATGTCTATGAGACTAATACTCCTATCCAAACTTCATTACAAGTTGGATCTCCTGAAACTGAGCGACAGGTTCAAATGGACATTGCTGTACCGATGCCTTTTTTAATTCAAACATATGGCATGATATCTGTATCTACACAGGATTCACCGCTCTTTATTCAAGATGAACACACTGAAAAAATAGCAATAGAACAACAGAATGGCGACTCAAAATTATTATCTAACTATACGATCTCATATAGTGAGCCAGTATTTAGCATGGAACAGCTCCAAATGGCAGACCCTTCCACGCTAAAAACAGTAGATCCGTCCTTTGACCGTTTTTTACAATTGCCAGACACACTTCCACAACGTGTAGGGAATTTAGCGCAAGAAATCACACAGGATAAAGCTTCGGTCTATGATCAAATAAAAGCGGTTGAAAAATATTTTTCATCTCATGGCTTTAGATACGATAAAAAAGAAGTAGCCATCCCGTCTGAGGGTCAGGACTATGTTGACCAGTTTTTATTCGATACTAAAGTTGGCTACTGTGATAATTTCTCAACATCAATGGTTGTGCTCCTCCGTTCGGCAGGGATACCTGCACGTTGGGTGAAAGGCTTTGCACCTGGTAATCCTGGTCGAATATCAGACGGTTTACAAGAGTATCAAATTACAAATGATAATGCACACTCTTGGGTGGAAGCGTATATACCTGGAACAGGGTGGATGGAGTTTGAACCGACAATTGGATTTTCAGGAAATGTGAATATCGATTATGATATTGAGCAAGATACTCCTCAGCAGGAGCAAGTGTTGGAGCCAGAAAAAAAGCAAGAACAACCAAAGAAGGAAGAGCAAGAGCCGAAGAAAGAATCTTCTAGCTCAACAACGTTTAGCTTTGATTCTGTGTGGACATGGGTGAAAAAGCATATTTACGTATGGATTGCTCTAGTTATTTTGATGATCATCGCTAGTATCACTTTGTTTATGCAACGTAAAACGTGGATACCTAAAATGCAAGTACGCGCTTTTCGTAAAAAAGAAGCGGACTGGACAACTTTTGATGCTTCATACCATGTTTTAACGAAGCAATTATCTCGTATTGGATTACGCAGGAAGGATGGCGAAACATTACGAGCATTTGCTACAAGAGTAGATGAGTCGCTAGAGACGGAAGAAATGCAAAAACTGACTGCTGTATATGAACAACATATTTATGGCAAAGATAAACAAGAGGTTGATTTCGCAAAACTGAAAGAAAGTTGGGAAAATTTAATCAATCGCACTATCAGTTGATTTTGATGGGTACAAAGAGTAAAATGAAAAAAATTATATATGATGAGGATTGCTTTCATATAAGTTCGATAATAGGTTCGAATGTTTCTACGAAATCACCGTAAATGATTTCTCTATGAAGGTGAATGTTTTGGTTAGGTGAGAAGGTTAGTAAATCACTTTTCTTTGCTACGCATTCGCCTTTATAAATTTAGAACTTATGAACGCGTAGGAAGTTTTTACTTCCATACGCGTTTTTCTTTGAACATATGAAAAGTCCTTTAAAAATAGTAGAAGAGGTGGAAATTTTGTCAGCTAGCCCTTTATTAGAGCAAGAAAAAATCGTTGTTCTTGACTTCGGTAGCCAATTTAACCAATTGATTACGCGTCGTATCCGTGAATTTGGTGTTTTCAGTGAGTTACATCCTCATACGATTACAGCAGAAGAAATTAAAAATATGAACGCAGCAGGGATTATCTTTTCAGGTGGTCCAAACTCAGTTTATGACGAAAATGCCTTCCATGTAGACCCAGCTATTTTCGAATTAGGCTTACCAATTCTAGGTATTTGCTATGGTATGCAATTAATGGCACATACGCAAGGTGGTAAAGTTGAAGGTGCTGAAACACGCGAATATGGTAAAGCAGAAATTAAAGTAACAGCTTCAAACAAGTTATTCGGTAGCTTACCAACTGAACAAATCGTTTGGATGAGCCACGGTGACCATGTAACAGAAGTACCAGCTGGTTTTGAAGTAATCGCAACAAGTGCTGCTTGCCCTATCTCAGCAATGGCAAATGTAGAGCGTAAACTATACGCAGTACAATTCCACCCAGAAGTACGTCACTCTGTATATGGTAACGACTTATTACGTCAGTTTGTATTCGACATTTGTGGAGCAAAAGGCGATTGGTCTATGGCAAACTTCATTGAACTTGAAATCGCAAAAATCCGCGAAACAGTAGGTGACAAAAAAGTATTATGTGCACTTTCTGGCGGTGTAGACTCATCAGTTGTTGCGGTTCTAATTCATAAAGCGATTGGCGACCAATTAACTTGTATGTTCGTAGACCACAACTTGAACCGTAAAGGTGAAGTTGAACAAGTTATGAAAACATTCACAGAAGACTTTGACATGAATCTTATTAAAATTGATGCACGTCAACGTTTCATGGATAAACTTGCAGGCGTTTCTGATCCAGAGAAAAAACGTAAAATTATCGGTAACGAGTTTATTTACGTATTTGATGAAGAAGCGGCTAAACTTGAAGGTATGGACTTCTTAGCACAAGGTACTCTTTACACAGATATCATTGAATCTGGAACATCAACTGCACAAACGATTAAATCACACCATAACGTTGGTGGTCTTCCAGAAGACATGCAATTCAAATTAATTGAGCCACTTAACACATTATTTAAAGACGAAGTGCGTGCATTAGGATTAGAGCTTGGCCTTGACGAAAAAATCGTTTGGCGTCAACCATTCCCAGGCCCTGGTCTAGGAATCCGTGTACTTGGTGAAGTAACAGAAGAAAAACTAGAAATCGTACGCGAATCTGATTTCATCTTACGTGAAGAGATCGCAAAAGCTGGTCTTGATCGCGATATCTGGCAATACTTCACGGTATTACCTGACATCCGCTCAGTTGGCGTAATGGGCGATGCACGTACGTATGACTACTCAATCGGTATCCGTGCGGTAACATCTATCGACGGTATGACTTCTGACTGGGCACGCATTCCTTGGGATGTACTAGAGAAAATCTCTGTCCGCCTAGTAAACGAAGTAAAACACGTTAACCGCGTACTGTATGATATTACATCTAAGCCACCAGCAACTATCGAGTGGGAATAATTAAATAGCAACTATAAAAAGCTTGAAGATACTCATTTAATTGGGTTTTCTTCGAGCTTTTTATTTTTCGATTCGATAGCAAAAATTTAAATAAAGGGAATATTTGTTGCTTTGTTGAATATAAAAATTAGAACTATGGCGGATCAATATCCGCAAATTAACAAGTTGGGTTTTCTTAAGAATGTATTTGGAAAGTTCAATATCGAGTTAATCCAAAGTATATTCCAGAATGGGCCCTTCGATGAAACAGATTCGTATTAAGAAATAGTTATACGATGAATCGTTCGGTATAGTAAACTAATAAATATAAATAGGACTCTATGTCGTTGTTTAGTTTTAGGGGGGGATAAGATGGGAAAAAATATAGCGATGATACATACACTTGCTATTGGTATGCCAAAAGAATTGCATTATAGTAACGAGCGCTCGATGATTACAGGGATTGAAAAACGAAAAGTGCAAGAGGTTTATTTGTCCGCTCGTGGATTTGAGGGGGACGATGTAGCAGATAAAAAACATCATGGTGGTCCTGACCGTGCTGTTTGCTTATATCCTGCGGAGCATTACATACAATGGGAACAGGAACTGAGTAAACCGTTGCCGACAGCAGCGTTCGGTGAAAACTTAACAGTAACGAATATGTTAGAAGCTGATGTTTGTATTGGCGATATTTATAAAATAGGTGATGCTGTCATCCAAATTACACAAGGACGTGTACCATGTAGCACGATTGATAAATATACTGAGGCGAACATATTACTCAAACGTTTAATTGAAACAGGTTATACGGGCTTTCTTGCACGTGTACTGGAAGAAGGGACAATCTATGCAGATTCAAAAATTGAATTAGTGGAAAAGCATCCTGCGTGTGTTTCAGTTTTGCATTGCAACGAAGTGTATTTTAAAAACAAGGATGCACTTGCCATGAAACGCATACAAGCAGTTGATGCATTAGCAGAGGATTGGAAACAAAAATTAGAAAAAAGAATTCAGCTCTTGCAAAGTAAAGTGATGAATTAAATATATGTTGATCAAGGGAGAATCTCCTACAGTCATTGTATAAAAATCCTCTAGAATTCGAATGAATTCTAGGGGGTTTTTTATTTTATAACTATCAATAAAGCATTATGTCCTAAACAATTTCTTAAAATGTGACATCTACTGAAAGAAGTCAAATAAGTATTTTACACGAACTTTCTCGTGGTATTTATAAAAAATGTTCGGAAATGGGGTTGAAATCTAAAAAATGAAATGATATATTACGATTGTAAATTAAATAAGTCGTCGTATAATGTCGGGGATAAGGCCCGTGAGTTTCTACCAAGTTACCGTAAATAACTTGACTACGATTTTAGTTATATATATTAATGTATAGACACTAAATTAATTTCTCACAATAACGGTGATGAAATGTATCGTAGACATGCGACTAGTAGAGTAGTCAGTGTGTCTTTTTTGTTTTCGATATTGAAGACGACCATACGGAGGATTTCTTTAAAATGAAAAAGTATTTCATGTTCGATGAATTAGGAACTAATTATCGCCGCGAAATAATAGGTGGTATTACTACATTCCTTGCTATGGCTTACATTTTAGCTGTTAACCCTGGCATCTTAGAAAATGCAGGGATGGATAAAGGTGCTGTATTCGTAGCTACAGCATTAGCAGCTGCAGTCGGTTCTCTGATTATGGGTATATTCGCTAAATTCCCAATTTCCCTTGCTCCTGGTATGGGCTTAAACGCATTCTTTGCCTTCACTGTAGTTGGAGCTTACGGTATTCCTTGGCAGACTGGTTTAACAGGTGTTTTCTTCTCAGGGATTATCTTTATCATTCTTTCACTAACGGGTATTCGTGAAACAGTAATTAATGCAATTCCGGTCCAACTTAAATATGCAGTTTCAGCAGGAATTGGATTGTTTATAACATTTGTAGGTTTACAAGGAGCGGGTATCCTCGTAGATAGCCCAGCTACATTGGTTACATTAGGAACATTCACTGGTTCAACTTTACTAGCTGTATTTGGGATTGTCCTTTCAATTATTCTTATTATTAAACTACGCAGTATTGGTATTTTCTTAGGGATGGTTATAACAGCAATTGTTGGTATGATTACGGGTGTGATTGATCCACCTGCAGCAGTTGTTTCAGCTATTCCGAGCGTGGATTCTACATTTATGGTAGCTTTAGATCCAATTTTCCATGACTTCGGTTCATTATTAAACGTTAAATTTTTAGTTGTTGTCTTAACATTCTTGTTTGTGGATTTCTTTGATACAGCAGGTACTTTAATGGCAGTTGCAACACAAGCAGGATTAGTAAAAGATAATAAATTACCACGTGCAAGCCGTGCGTTGATGGCGGATGCCCTTGCAACCACAATTGGTTCTTTATTTGGTACATCAACAACTACTGCGTATGTAGAGTCAACTTCTGGTGTAGCAGCAGGTGCTCGTTCAGGCTTCTCTGCTGTTGTAACGGCAATCCTTTTCTTGATAGCATTATTCTTCTCACCGTTACTTGCTGTGGTAACTCCAGCGGTAACAGCGCCAGCTCTAGTTATTGTAGGTGTTTTGATGGTATCCTCATTACGTTTAATTGATTGGGATAAATTCGAAATTGCAGTACCTGCATTCTTTACAGTAATAATGATGCCTCTTGGTTACTCAATTGCTACTGGTATTGCTATAGGTTTTGTATTCTATCCAGTAACAATGCTTTTAGCGGGTCGTAAAAAAGAAATCCATCCTATGATGTACGGGTTGTTCTTTGTCTTCCTGGCATACTTTATCTGGGTACGCTAATTATAAATACACAATAGAATTATAAACAGCACCTACAATTGTTAGAAACGAAACTAACAATTGTAGGTGCTTTCTTATTGGAGAATTAAAAACTATAAAAATATATAATGGTAAAAAGATTTCATCATGCACTAGAAAAGGAAAGCTACTAATATGAGAGATCAGCGGTTATAGCGTCAATGTGAAGCATATCACTTTCATGTGTAGTTGAAGTTGATTCACATATTATAGAAGAAACTCCTTTTTTATTTAATTAGAATAGTTTTACTTTAATAATCCGCTTGCAAACTTACAAGTAAGGTGATATATTTATAAACGTTGTTACGAAAGAAACAAACAACAACAAAACATTAACATTAATAGTTGACATGAAGTTAACGACATGTTAAAGTATAGAAAGTCACTTAAATGAGACAAACAAATGAACCTTGAAAACTGAACAAGCAAAACGTAATCAATAAAGTTTTCAGTAGCTAACCTTGAGTTAGTGAACGAAACAAAATTTTGGACATCAAA
>NZ_JBNNUW010000026.1:0-71471 GCF_050280125.1 Lysinibacillus sp. NPDC093692 | reverse complement strand
GACTCCGGCAGCATACCGAAGTCATTTAATCGCTGTTTAATGTAGCAAATGGTCTTTTATTAAACTGTCTACTTTATAGGGTTCAGTTCAATAAATCATTCGTCGATTTTTTTATTATTGATGTTTTTGTTGGAATTCTACCATAAAGTCACGTAAAGCTTCACAAGTCTCTAACGGTACAGCATTATAAGTAGAAGCACGGCAGCCTCCTACAGAACGGTGTCCATTAAGTCCAACAAAGCCTGCTGCTTTTGCTTCAGCAAGGAATTGTTTTTCAAGTTCCTCATCAGTAACACGGAAAGTGATGTTCATTAAAGAACGGCTTTCTGGTGTTGCATGGCCTTTATAAAATCCGTTGCTATTGTCAATGGCATCATAAATGACTTTTGCCTTTAACTCATTGTGCTTCTCAATTTCTGCAACGCCGCCTTTTGATTCTACCCATTTTAATACTTCACCTAGCATATAGATACCGAAAGTTGGTGGCGTATTGTATAAAGAGTTGCTATCAGCATGCGTTGAATATTTTAACATTGTAGGAATGTTATTATTCGCATTCTCTAATAAATCTTTGCGAATAATAACTACTGTTACCCCAGATGGACCAAGATTTTTTTGAGCTCCTGCATAAATAAGACCAAATTTACTTATATCAACTGGTTTAGAAAGAATATCACTAGACATATCCGCGATTAACGGTACATTGCCTGTTTCAGGGAATTCCTTCCATTGTGTACCGTAAATCGTATTGTTTGAAGTAATATGCAAATATGCATCCTCTTCATTGAATTGAATATCCGCTAAAGCTGGGATATTACGGTATTTATTTTCTTTTGTACTCGCAGCTTCTACAGGCGTACCAAATAATTTAGCCTCTTTGATTGCTTTTTCAGACCATGAGCCTGATAATACGTAGCTTGCTTTTTGATCTGCTTGAAGGAAGTTCATTGGAATCATCGTAAATTGAAGACTAGCTCCACCTTGTAGGAAAAGGACTTCATAGTTTTCTGGGATAGCATAAAGCTTTTTCAATAAAGCAATTGCTTCATTATGTACTTCATCGAAAATGGCACTACGGTGGCTCATTTCCATAATAGACATGCCTGAGTTACGGAAGTTTACTAATTGTTGTTGGGCTTTTTCTAATACTTCTAGTGGTAGGGCAGATGGTCCTGCGTTAAAATTGTATGCACGTTGTGTCAAAGTGGTACACTCCTTGTTTTGTTTTATAAGGCTAAACCTTATTCATAGGTTATTTAGTTCCTACTAATTGATTGTTGAATCTATCATGCTTTTACAGTCAGTTTAATATCATCTAGCAAAATTTTCATGTAAGAACTTAGAAATAGATACTGACTATTAAAGCGGATAAAAGCACTTTACTGGATTATAACTCAATTTTCAAGAGAAAAAATAAAATTCTCACTATTCGAGCAGAATAATGACAGGCTCGCAACAAAATGTACAAAATTGAGTTAAATTTATAATAGATATTGAAGATTAAACACGAACAAATAGACATATAGATATGTTAATATGAGTTAATACTTCGTGATTTAATACATTGCTTAATCGGTGGAATTACAAAATGTTCGTGTTTGTTTATGTGTGGAATAATTCCTCCCCAAATATGTACTCACTTGCATATTCCTCCTCGGAAGGACACATTGCGTGGGTGGGGTCTGAGCCCAGAGATGGTGTAGATGGAACATCGTGGGGGCTACTGACAGGACGATATTTTTCTAACCTTTCACAAAACCCAGTAACTTTCGGTATAATGAACTATGAATACGGATATAAGGGGTGTTTTAATGTTTACAATAGAAGAGGCGTGTTTAGTTGTCGTTGATGTACAAGGGAAGTTAGCGACAATTGTTGATGAAAGCGAAGCGGTGATTGAAAATGTGGCCAAGCTGGTACAAGCTATGGAAGCATTGGAGATACCGATTTTATGGCTTGAACAAAATCCTAGTCGTTTAGGTGGGACAGCGTTAGAGATTACTCAGCATATTAAAGGGCAACAACCTATCGCTAAATTGGCTTTTAGTGCGTGCCAGGAACAAGAGTTTGTAGATACATTGAAGGCAAGTGGTCGTTCTCAATTTATCGTGACAGGTATCGAAACACATATTTGCGTCTACCAAACAGCTCGACAGCTAAAAGAGCAAGGGTTTGAGGTTGAAGTGGTTGCAGATGCAGTGTCGTCTCGTACAAAGGCCAATAAAGAGGTAGGACTTGAGAAGATGAAGGCTCTTGGAATTTTACCAACAAGCGTGGAAATGATTTTATACGAGTTATTACAGCGTGCAGATCATCCACATTTTAAAACAGTGTTACAACTCGTTAAATAACAAAAAAACTCATCATAACGATGAGTTTTTTGTTATTAAGCAGGCATGTCAGTCGGTGTTGGTTTTGCGTAGCCTTCTTTATAGTTATTATCAATTGTTTGACGAATTTCTTTGATGTCCATACCATCTTTATGCATCTTTGCAGACTGTACAGCAATTTCTAGGCAAACGAGACAACGGGTACCGTGATCATCCCAGACAATTGTTCCATCCTCTCGTTTTTCTTCAATAAAGCAGTTTAAATTGCTTTTATGTCCAGCTGATTCGCCACAGCCACAATAGCAGGGCATCCACTCTAAAATTTCTGTAGATTGTCCAGCGATTTGATACACTAAGCGAATATCTTCTGATTTATTGTTTAAAAATGATGGTAAAACATCTGCTGATGCAGTTTCCTCCTGAATATCTCCAGAAGCATGTGCATGTTCTTTGTGTGAAGCTTCTTTTTGTGCTTCGTTCTGATTTTTTTCAACAGCTTGTTTATCTTCACCACAAGCACTTAACACTAATAACGACAAAGCAAAAATAGAAAGAAGTTTTTTCAACAAAAGCGCCCCCTATATGTTTACAATATGCCCATTATAACATTGTTCGTTGAAATATTTACAAGGAGGCAAGTGAAAATCAATGAAATATATCTGACCCGCGTGTTTTGTTCATGAAATGTTCCATTTTCTCACTCAGTAATTTTTTCAAGAAGAAACCAAATAGAATGAAAATGAGCCAGAAGAAAGATAAAAAGGCTAGATCAACCCATACCTTTGACCAAATAATACCACCAACTGCCTCGCGCATCATTTCAATTGCATAAGTGAAAGGAAGAAATGGATTCATGATTTGGAAAAATCTAGGTAGTAATTCTACTGGATATGTGCCACCAGAACCTGCAATTTGCAGTACTAACATGACAATGGCTAAAGCCTTTCCGACATTTCCGAATACGGATACTAGTGTATAGACAATTGTAACGAACACTAAGCTAATAAATAGCCCAAATGGAATAAAGAAGTAAGGGGCACTAATGGACCCGTCTAAAATAACAATATCTCCAATTGTAATAATGAGCGTTTGAATAAATGAAAAAGTTGCAAATGTTAATAAACGTCCAAAGTATACTTGGCGAATACTGTATTGATCATTATTGTGAATATTTACAGATAGAAGAGAAATTAATAATAAACAACCAACCCAGATGGAAAGTACAGTGTAAAACGGTGTCATAGCTGTTCCATAATTAGCAATTGGAAACATTCTATGTTCCTGAAGCTTAATAGGCTCCTCAAAGAAATCTCGTTCTGCATTAACGTCGTTTTTCAATAATTGAACGATTTCTGAAATATCAGCTTCACTTTCTAATGTTCTCAGCTTGTCTGCAAGATCCTTAATTTTTGTACTTAAAGCAGGGAAATTTGTTTGTACTGTACCGAGTGTCTTATTAGCCGTTGCTAACATATTTTTAGCATTTGTTAAACGATCTGTTGCTTGAGGCAGAAAACTTTTTACATTCGTAAGCATTGTTGATGCATTTGTTAATGTATTTTTGGCAGAAGCTAACGTCGTATGAATTTGTGGCTCTAACTGATCATTATAATGAGTAAGGAATTGCTGAAGATTATTAGAAACATTTTGTGCAACGCTTTGCACATCAGCAAGGTCTTCTTTTATCGTTTCGATATCTATCGTATTTAACTGCTGTACTTTACTTGAGATGTCGGTTAGTAATGTATTCAGCTGATTTAAAGCGGTTAGAGAGCTAAAAGAATAATCAGTAAAACTAGGATTCGCCTGCAAATCTCCACGTATAGTTTCAAGTTGTTCAATTATTTTATTGTTAGTTAGTAAAGTCTTCACATCTTCAGAATTACTTTGCTGTAGTGCCGTCTGGATGTTTAGCACCTTGTTTTCAAGCTGTTTACGAGTCGACGCATCAGCTTGTGTTAATTTTTGAAGCGCTTCAATGGTTTGGATGCTAGTAGTTACTTTCTCACGTGATGCATCTAGCTGGTTTTTAATTGTATCTTTTATTTGCGCAATAGTAGCTGAATCTACATTCGCATTTTGAAGCTTCCCTATTATATCTGTAAATCGTTGAGCAATATTTTGTACTGCTTCTAAATCTTTTTTGATGATAGGGGATAGCTCGTTGAACACTGTATCAGCTTCATTGATCAAATTTAAGCCTCGATGGATCGTTGTTAGACCATCATTCATTAATTTCTCAACTTCGGGAACTTGGGTAATTGTGTGGTTTAGTAATGTCTCAGCTTCTTTACCACCTTTAGCAGCTTGCGCTAAATCTGTTTCGATATCTGGGAGATGATGTTCGATTGTAAAAATATAATTTTCAAATTTTCTAAAGTCGGGAATTTCCCGCTCCATCTCAACACCGACCGTATTAAAAATAGAGAAAAGTGTTCCGCTGACAGTTGAAATAAACTCATTAGATACTTGTTGCGTTAAGCCACTCGCGCCTTTACTTGTGATTTTAGGAGTGATTGGATTGATTTTTTCATTTACATAATAATCGATATGCGCTTTTGTAGGCACATTTGACAGTATGGAGGTCAGCTTTTGTGAAAAATCATTAGGGACAACTATAACCGCAAAATAGTCCCCATTTTTTAAGTTATTTATAGCTTGCTCATGAGAAGTAAACTCCCAAGTAAAGTTTTGATTAGTACTTAAATTGTCTACTACCTCGTTACCAACATTAATATCTTCACCTCTAACATTCGCGCCTGTGTCTTCGTTGACAACAGCAATTTTCATGTTGGCAGTATGGGCATAGGGATCCATAGAGGCGTAGATATTAAGCCACGCATAAAGAGAAGGTAAAAAAATGAGCCCACCAATAATGACAGCAACTACCCAGTTTGTTAATATATTATGGATATCACCTTTATAAATTTGAAAAATATTTCGGATAGTGTGTTTCATTTTATTTATCCACTCCACATTCGTATTGAGCATAATAGATGTTATATGTATGTTTCCAAATTTGGAGCGAATTATGTTTGAATTATGAAAAAACTCATTTTGAAAGACTAATTAGTTTACTAGGATTTAAAAACCATTTATAATCAATCGCGAATACACTAAAAATAGGGTTTTTTAGTGTGGAAAGGGAGGAATACATTCTCGTGAAAAAACTACTAATTATTGGCTCGGTAATTGTTTTGTTATTTGCAGCAATTATTGTGCTAACTAAAGTCTCAAACAATAGCAAATTAGAAGGCGCAGAGAAACTTTATGGCGACAAAGATCTAAAACAAGAAACAATTGATCAATTGGATGATAAAAATTACCAAAATATTATGTTACCAGAAGAACTTGAAAAAAAATTAAAAGCTGGTGAAGATGTAAATGCTTATTTCTTCAGTCCGACATGTGTGCACTGTAAAGCTTTTACACCAGTGCTAATGCCTATTGCTAAAGAGCTTGGTGTTGATATTGCTCAATTAAATGTTTGGGAATACGAAGATTTATGGAATAAATATAACATTGAATACACTCCAACGTTCATTCGCTTTGAAGGTGGTAAAGAGGTTAAACGTTTTGTAGGTGCATTACCGGAAGAAGATTTACGTACATTTCTAAATAAAGAAGTATTAAAAAAATAAGCAAAGCTGAGACTGTATCAAAAGTTATTTTTGAGCAGTCTTTTTAAACTTCTTTAGAGGAAGTGTTTTTTGTAGCGAAAGTGAAGCGGCTGTTACTGAAGCTTTCTACCTCTATAGTTGAAAGAAGTTAAAGCCTCCAACCGATTATGGAAGCAATTATGTCGAGGCATAATTGATTTTGTAGTGTATACTAAATATACTGAAGAGTTGTACATTGGAGGAATAATGAATGACAATGGATGATTATTTTTATAATGGTGAGCTAATGAAGAGCTATGAGGTTGCTAAGCAAGTTACTAATGAAAATGAGAAAAAGTTGGCTAATAAATATATTGAATTGTTAGAAGAGTATGATTTTGCGAACTATCCAAAACCTACGCTGTCTGTGGAAACCCAACATGCAGAACGAGCAGATGAAAGCTATCCTGAATCGGATACCGTCGTCGAAATTCGTGCGATAGAAGATGAAGGAGAGTTTACAAATCGTATTAAAGAACTAGAGGCTATAGTGACAACAGGCACTCCGAATGAAAGAGCCAATTCATTTTTTACGCAGGGTGAACTGTTTTTGTTTGCACATCATTACAACGAGAGTGTTCATTGTTTTAAACAAGCAGTAAAAGAAAACCCTAACAAGGCGGTATATTGGGGGATCACAGGTCAAACGATGCACCGCTTTGGATGGATGCCATTCGATGCACTTGGCTACTTAGAGCAAGCTATTAACTTAGATCCACAAAATGCGCGTTGGAAATGGAATAAAGCACTTGTTCTTATTCAATTAGCGAAGGATTTGCAGATGGCACCGTTTATGGCAAATGCTGCGATTACATTGGAGGAGTCACTAACGGCTTGTGCCGAGCATCAGCGGTCTTTGAAAGATGCTATCCAAAATACAATAGATAATATGGATAGTTATGTATTTTCATAATAGATAGAAGATGTCTCAAAAGCTGAGACATCTTTTTTATCTTGCAAATGTTTATTTCCGAGCAGTAATTCATCTGTACTGAAAGCGAAGTGTCAGGTACTTACCATTCAGCGAAAGCAAAGAAAGTAGGTGTGAGATGAACTGCCAGTAAAAGTCAAAAGGCTAAAAATCAGTGGGTGTGAAGAAGATCCCCATTTAGTTTCACATTATTATATCATTAAGTCCTAAATTTCACTTTTGTTTTGGTCGAAAAGTCGATACTCTGTTGTAATCTTGTAGTATAATTAGCCTAATTATGAATAGAGCATTAGATAGAGGGAAATTATTTAGTGATTAACGAGGGGAGTTATTATGTGGAAATTTAATGAGGATTTTTCTTTTATGAAGCAGGGCATTCAATTCATCCTATTATCGATGATTTTGTTAATCGTAATTGGTTGCGGTAGTGATAAATTTTATGGGATATTTGGAGAGAACAACTATGTAACGATTCATTTAATGATGGAAATGCTTATTATTGTAGTGACAATGTCTATTTCATTTCAGGCGTGGTTAATTACGCCTTATATTTTATCTAATAAAGTTCTATATGCAGGGGCTTTGTTTTTAGCCATTAGCTTATTAGAAATGGCTCATGCACTCTCTTATAAAGGAATGCCATTTTTCATTACTGTGAGTACGCCATATGCATCAACATGGTTTTACATGTTTAGTCGATTACTATTATCGATTGGTTTTCTCTTCATTTTTTTTATAAAGGAGAAAGAAATCAAATCATTTTATCGTTGGTTTATTTATAGCTTGCCGTTTGTAATAGTTATTGGTTGTTTTGTCGTCATCTATGCCCCAACGTCTCTATTGCCACCTCTTATGATAGAAGGTGAAGGTCCTACTGTTTTAAAAAATACTTTTCAATATTTAGCTGTAGCGATACATTTGGTGATTATGGTTCTATTGCTTAAAAATTTTGAAAAAGCACCCAAAATTATATTTTTATTGTTTGGCAGTGCGATTTATTTAATTATTAGCGATTATCTTTTTACAATTTATCGAGATGTCTATGATATTAAAAATTTTATTGGACATATTTTTCAGTTAGGTGCATTTTATCTTTTACTCAGAGCAATTTATTTTTCTTCTGTTGAAAAACCTTTTCAGCAGTTAGTTGATACACAAGAGCATTTAGAAAAATCTCGTGAAAAAATGCATTTCATGGCTTATCATAATGAGGTTACAAATTTGCCAAATGAACGTTTTTTACTGGAAACTTTAAATAAAGATTTATACATATCTAAATCACAAAAGGCAATACTTGCAATCGGTATAGAAAGAATAACTGCGATTAAAGCGTCTTTAGGCAGTACATATGCAGACCAAATGATAGGCTTAATCGCGGGAAGATTGAAAAATGTTTTACCGGAGAAGCATTTACTATGCATGCTGAGAGAAGACTATTTCGTCGTGTATATTGATGAGGTGAGCAATACCCATCAATTGACGCAGCTTAGTCAACAACTTCAAGTTGTTATGGAAGAATCATTCCAAATTCAACATTTTTCTTTAAATAGTCAATTAAATATTGGTATCGCTTTATTTCCAACAGATTCTTATAAGGAGGAGGAGCTTGTTAGATTTGCTCTTTATGCTATGCATGAAGCGCAGAAAACGCCAACTCGTATACGATTTTATGAGTCTTCGATCTCTAAAGAAACGACTGAACGTCTTATATTAGAGAATGATTTACATGATGCTTTAGCAAATCAAGAGCTTTTTTTAGAATATCAACCGCAACTTGATTTACGTACGGGTCAAATTAAGTCGGTAGAGGCTTTAGTTAGATGGCAGCATCCAAAGAAGGGGTGGATTTCGCCGGGTGTCTTTATTCCAATTGCAGAGGAATCGGGATTAATTATTCCTATTGGACAATGGGTACTAGAAACAGCCTGTCAACAAGTAAAGAGGTGGGAAGCAGCTGGATTGCCACCGATTAAAGTAGCGGTCAATCTGTCGTTAGGTCAACTTTTTCAGCAAAATTTAGTTGAAATAATTCATAATGTTCTTGAGAAAACACAATTAGAGCCCAAATATTTGCAACTCGAAATAACAGAAAGTATGACGATCAATATCGATCATATGACGACGATCTTACACAAATTGAAGGCACTTGGGGTTACGATCGCGGTAGATGATTTTGGGACAGGCTATTCATCATTATCTTATTTAAAGGATTTCCCTATAGATTGCTTAAAAATTGACAGGTCTTTCGTTCAGAAAATACAATCGAACTCTACAGATAAAGCATTAGTTGACATGATTCTCTCTATGGCCAAGCATCTACAGTTGAAGGTAGTCGCAGAAGGAATAGAAGAGATAGAACAGCTATCATATCTAGTAGCAAGCCAGTGTGATACTATACAGGGCTTCTTATTTAGTAAACCTATATCTCCAAGAACATTACAGGAGAACTATGAAAAGCTTCACAATGATGCAAAGTATATTTTAGATTCAATTTCTGCGTCTAAAGTACAAGGTGAGCATACATAGCAGACCTAAACGTTAACCGTTTCTTTATATTCTACAATCATGGTATGATAGGGAGGAAATGATTTGTAGATATAAAGGACGGGTTTTTTGATGGCACAAGAAACAGCAAATAAATTTATTGAAAATGTATGTAATCATTTAGTGCGCAACATGAATATTACGAAGGTTGAAGAGCACTTTAAAGCGGCAATAGAGATGCAGCGTAAATCAGCACAATCTCAAGTTGATTTTTGGGATATGTTAATGATGAATATGCTGTATTTTACAGAAAATGAGCAAGTTTTGGAAAAAGAATTTTTGAAGATGCTCGAAAAGAAAGAGTGGTTAAAGACCACGGTACTTGAGGAAGAGCTATTGATGCATCAAATGCGTATTCGTCAGCAGGTCGCGGAACAAATGGATGCCGCAAAGGAATTGTTTCATAAGCAGTATGTGACAGAAAATATGACAGAGGAAGATATTGTTTACGATTATGCGTATAGCTCTGCAGGACATTCCATGCGTGTAGATTTACTAACAGTACTTGTCTCAACACCAGAGCAATCAAAAGTGCTATTTAACGCAGATCCACAAGAAACGATTCGCATAATTAACGGCTATATTGCTTATCACACTGATGGGATTATTAATAAAGTAAAACTTTAAAACGCATTCGTGACCTTCATGTGCTTTTGTTGAGTTTTGTACATAAAAGCATCGTATCTCAAGCTGCTTAGGAAAGCGCCTGATCGGACAGACATCATTTTATCGCTATGATGATAAATCTATAGAAAAAGCTATTTATGATAACGGAGCAATCCTGTTTTTGTCTAGATATATTATGCAGTATAATAAGGTGACATTAAGTCCACCTGAAAGGAATTTTAATATGAATACACCGTTTACATTTAAACATACACAACCAACAAATATGGACCCAAATAAAAAATATCCAGCGATTTTTTTATTACATGGAATGGGTAGTAATGAAGAGGATTTACCACAATTAGTACAGGACTTTAAAGAGCAATGCCATGTATTTAGCTTACGTGGACCTATTACGCAAAAGCCTGGCTATGCTTTTTTCACAATCCAGGAGGTCGGTAAACCAGACCGCGAAGTTTTCGATAAAGTATTAGTGGCTCTACAACAATTTGTTCTAGAGGCTATTGCAGAATATCAAATTGATCCACATAAAGTGTATGTATTTGGATTCAGTCAAGGGGCAGTTTTAGCACAGTCACTTGCTTTTGCTATGGGGAATTTAATTACAGGAATAGTAGCATTAAGTGGCTACACACCAAAATTCGTTACAGAGGAATATGCAATTCGCCCAGTCAATCATTTACATGCATTTATTTCTCACGGTGATTATGATTATGTCATCCCGTCACAATGGGGCGTAGAAAGTAAAGAAAAGTTTGAGCAATTTGGTGCTGCTGTGACATTTAAACAATATCCAGATGGTCACGGTGTTACACCAGAAAACTTACGTGATCTAACTGCATTTTTAGCACAGGAATTACAAGATAATATTCAATGAAAAAAATATTCAAGGAAATCCTTAAAATGAATTTGATTTCCGGATAAGGCTATTTTCCTATTGGGTTATGTTGAGCGTTCCTACGTTTATGTTGTGGTTGCTGACGCTTCGCTTTGCCGAATAGCAATACTTTATTTAAAATTACCCTTAATTCCATTGATATAATTAGTTTTTCAACAAAATGAAAACCGAGACATTTAAGGATGTCTCGGTTTCGTTTTATTTTTTAGTGTATCATTCAATAGTTATTTTGATAAGCTTCGATCTTTGTCAGTCACGGCCGTTACTGCATCGTGAATCGTTGTTTCAAAATGATTGCTTTGTAATGAAGATACACCTTGAATAGTTGTCCCACCTGGAGAGCATACTTGATCTACAAGTGCCCAAGGATGTTCTTGTGATTGTAAAATCATTTTTGCACTGCCGAGTACTGCATTTGCCGCAATATCAAGCGCCATGTCTTTTGGCATCCCTTCACGTACAGCAGCACGTGCTAAAGCGTCAATATACATATAGGTGAATGCTGGTGAAGCACCACCAATCGTTGTAAATATAGAAAATAAGTTTTCAGGCACCTCAATAATTGTACCTACTGTTTCAAAAAGGGAATTGACAAGCTGAAGCTGCACATCTGATACTTGTTCACTCGCTGTAAAGCAGCTTGTAGATGCACCAATAATCGCATTAATATTTGGCATTACACGAACAATAGGAGTAACTTCAGATAGGTAATCTTGTAAATATGTTATATTTTTACCAGCGGCGATGGAAACAATTACATGGTTATCTTGTAAATGCTTTTTCACCTCTGGTAAAACATCTGGTAACATTTGGGGTTTTACACCGAGGATAATAACGTCACATTTTGACATAATATCTTCAATAGAGCTTGCGGCTTGAATCCCGTAAGAGGTTGTTAATTTTGTTGTTTTTGCTTTGGTACGATTATAGCCATAAATAAAAGTAGGATCAAAATCACCGCTTTTACACATACCTTTAATAATAGCTGTAGTCATATTTCCAAGGCCGATAAATCCGTATTTCACGTGTCAGACACTCCTTCATATAGTTAAAACATACACCTTAGTATAGAGTAGATTGTTTTACTTGAATAGTAATATGCTAAGAATCAAGTCGATTAGGTTCAAATTCATGTCAGTCGGTGGTATCATAGAAGATGCTGTGAATGAACGTATATCTCTATGTGAGAATATAAAGAGTAAAGAAAATCGTGTACTTTATGTGAACATTGAGACAGACTTTATCTAAAAGATGTAGAATAATATTTTGATATGTTTACTTTTTTCAGCACATATTTTTCGTAACGAAAGTGAAACGAAAGTTACAAGTGTTTTAGGTAACGAAAGTGAAACGGCAGTTACAAAATGTTTTAGGTAACGAAAGTGAAACGACAGTTACAAATGTTTTAGGCAACGAAAGTGAAACGGCAGTTACAAGTGTTTTAGGTAACGAAAGTGAAACGACAGTTACAAGTGTTTTAGGTAACGAAAGTGAAACGACAGTTACAAGTGTTTTAGGTAACGAAAGTGAAACGACAGTTACAAATGTTTTAGGTAACAAAAGTGAAACGACAGTTACAAATGTTTTAGGTAACGAAAGTGAAACGGCAGTTACAAATGTTTTGGGTAACATAAGCAAAGCACCTGCTGAAAATTTACTACCACTTAGGTTGTGAGTTGAATGTGGTTTTAAGTTACTTTGCGCAGGGTGTCTAGGCATCCGCTGGAATAGAGGAACTTAGGCTAAGAATTTCAGAACCTTTGAAAACACCTAAGTGACCTAACATCAATTGGCTTAAAGCCTCTGGATCAATTAGGCCGAGGTATAATTGTTTTAATAATTTGTCGCTTTTTAATGGTAAAGCGTGAGAAATTAAGAGAGAAAAGGAATTAAGATGAATGGAACAAAATCTAAAAACGGAGCCTAAACTACAGTCTTCCAAGAAGTCAGTGGAGAAGTCCACACGCTCTACTATTTTAGCGCAGACAGTGAAAACGGGAATCATTAAATCTAATTTAATTCCTATGTGGGCTGGATTAACGCTAGGTATGTACAAAAATAAAATGACTTTTGTAGAAAATATACCTGAAATTATTTTCGCGACAATTGGCTCTGCACTTGTTATTGGTGCCGCTGGAGCTTTTAATAATGTGTATGATCGCGACATCGATGCTGTAATGCCTCGTACGCAAAGTCGACCAACTGTAACAGGTGAAATGTCAGCTAAATCAGCGTTAATTTTAGCTTTTGCCATGCTCATTATCGGGGCATCTGTGTTGGCACTTGCTTCACCACTAGCTGCAGCATTTGGTCTCTTAGGGGTGTTTTTATATGTAGTACCTTATACAATGTGGACAAAACGACATACGATTTATAACACGGAAGTTGGGAGTATAGGAGGGGCGATTCCAGCGTACATTGGCTGGGCGGCTGTTTCTACTGATATTACACATCCTGCGATACTTGGCCTATTTTTAGTTATGGTCATTTGGCAGATGCCACACTTCTATGCCATTGCTATTCGTAAGCACGCTGATTACGAAGCAGCCAACGTTCCAATGCTTCCAGTTGCAAAAGGGATGCGCCGTACTTATTATCAAACGAACTTTTATTTAATTTTATTGATTTTATCAAGCTTCTTATTTGGCACTTTAAGTGTTGGCATTATGCTTGTTGCACTATTGTTAAGCATTGCATGGCTTGTTATGAGTATTTACGGTTATCACAGTAATAAAGATCAAACAAAGTGGGCAACAAAAATGTTTGTTTTCTCACTTATTCATATGACAATTTTATTTACAACAGTTATTGTCTACTCTTTAGTAGGTGTTATTTTTAAATTATATTAAAGCTTTCATTTAGCAGGAAAAGCCTACAGGTTACTCTAACTTGTTGGCTTTTCCTTTTCCACCGAGATTATTTGACGACTTGGCCATTCTAATGCATGTAACTGCCCTCCAAAAACAGCTCCACCATCAATGCCAATTATATTATTTTCTCCAAAGTAGACATTGTAATCTGTTGGATTTTGGTGAAGTTTATAAGTAGGTGTATGGCCAAAAATTACAGTTTTCCCCCCTTGATAACCTGCATGAAATTCTTCACGTATCCATAAAAACTCCATAGGTTCAGTCTCTGCCATAGCTACTCCAGGTACAACACCGCCATGTACAAAAATGGCATCCTCTAATTCGATGTAAATATCAAAGGTTTCGATAAGTTTTAAGTGTTCTTCGAGCTTTGGTAAGGTTTGAATAAAGCTAGGTAATGTATCGTTTTCAATGGCTTCCTTAAAATCGTCTATTTGATAGCCATAGCTTGCAAGTGTTGCATCGCCACCGCAAAGTCCAACCCAATGATTCCACGGTTTAGGGTGACCAGAGCGACAAGCTTTGAGCATGATGGCTTCATGATTTCCTAATAGAACACGTGCACCTTTTGTCTGTAATTCCGCCACTAAGTTTAAAACGCCACAAGATGCTGGTCCTCGGTCAATATAGTCGCCAAGTAAAAATAACCGATCTTGCATAGTATCATAATCAGCTTTCAATAATAATTCTTCAAAAAGTTCTAATTCCCCATGTATATCACTAATTGCTAGTATTCTATCCATAAAAAAGCATCCTTTCCAGTATTAGAGAAGCTACTATTAAGTATAGAGAGTGGTGTTGTAAAATTCTACTAATGTCACTTTTAACCGAAAGATTGATTGTAAAGATATCACTGTAAACGATTGTTTTCTAGTTACCTTTTATCATATGACGAAGTGAATTCATTATCTTATTCATTTGTCTATCTTGTTGAAAAATAGCGAGAGGAGAGTATTGGCTATAGACGGTTTAACTTTTTTTGTGAAAAAAAGCGTAAGAGGTGAGGGGAAAGCTAGTAAAGAAAGTAATCCAACAAATGCAAAAGGAACATACAAATGATGAAAATGAGCGAATGGAGAAGGCTAGTAGCGCAAGAATAGCAGCAACTACACTTATTCTTGCAAACTTTTTACATTCCTCGCGCATAACGTAGGAGTATTTGGTACGAATGCGCGAGTACAGTATTTAATTATTCTTGAAGATTTTCCCATGCTTGCTTAGCTATTGACTCGTCGAATGTTGATAGTAGTCGATAGTTGTCTGTATTTAAAATTCGAAAATGCTGACTAATGACATTTTGTTGTAGGCAATAGCCATTATACTCGCTAAGATTTTTCCACCATATGTATCCTCCCATTGTTTTTTCCTTAGGTTGTAAGGTTCCGTTATTAGCGATTAAATCGACAACTTCAAGTGGATCTCCGCCAAGCTCATGCTGTAAAATCGTGCTATCTCGGCATAATGCACAAACCGCAATCGTTGTAGTCCAGCCAGTTTGAATACGGCCTTTTTCAATTTGAACAAGTGTTTTTTTAGAAAGTCCTAGTAAATCGCTCATCTGATCTTGTGTTAAATCTTTTTCGGTCCGGATTAATTTCAGTTTTTCTGAAATAAGTGTGATTAATTGTTCACGATTCAAATCCAAAACACCCTTCCTTTCAGATAGTTAATACTATTATACATGAAAGTAGTAGGAGATGTTTTGTTTCGCTAGTGACTGTGATTAAAATTAGCGTTACCTAATTAACAATTGAAACATAAAAAAACAGACTGTCCCATCATCGATTCCTTGGACAGCCTGTTAGGTGTTTAAATCTCGTATTTTTTCGTGTCAGAAATAACACGGAAATGGATACCTTTAATTTGAGCACTTACTTTATGACGTAGGGTATCAATATCTACTAACTCATCATTATCATTGACACATTCTGTAATCTCTTGTAATAGCTTCGTAAATGCCTCTTTGAAGAGTGTACGCATATTATCAAAATCTAGGCTACGGAAGCTTCCGTCAATATCAAATGCCTCCACAGAATTTAATTGCTTTGAAGCACCAGCAAAACGATCATCGTACACTGTGTAGTTTTCATCCGTTACTACGATAATATATAATACTTCACCTGTAATTGTTTTTAATTCAATATTCGTTTTGTGTTTTTTGACGTCGGTAATAATATGAATACCGTCCGAATGATATAGTTTAAACAATTTCATATGTAATGCCCCCTGAAAATAGAATCATATCCATATATTTATTATATATGGATATGCCTAATAATGGTATGAGACAAAAGTATTTGGAAAAACTAGAATAGCCCTGTTGAATGTTATTTCTAAAGCTAAATTTGTTATAAACTATCAATAAAATCGTATTATCCGTATTACGCCTCTAATACGGTAGGTAAAATATTGCGAAGGGGACGAACCTCGATGTAATGAATACGATGACCTTGCTGCTCATATATGCTAAATATATATGGGGTTAGCTCAATGTTTTTAGTTGCTTTAATGCCATTGTTCACTGTTAAAAACCAACCGCCCAATGTTTCGACTTCTTCTGCTTCAAGCGTTACTTTTAATAGTTTTTCAACATCTTCAATAAGCATTTTTGCATTTAATATATAGTGATTGTCATTTACTTTTCGAATTTCTGCAATTTCATCATCGTCGAATTCATCACGAATCTCACCTACAATTTCTTCTAAAATATCCTCGACTGTTACAAGCCCAGATGTCCCACCATATTCATCCATTAAAATGGCCATATGAATGCGATCTTTTTGCATACGCACAAGTAACTCCTGAATAGGGATTGTTTCAATTACTCGTATAACAGGATTAATGAAATCTTCAAGGATTAATGAATCGTCTGTAAGTTGCTCCAGCAAACCGTGTGTAAACAATTCTTTGGCATTGATGAATCCTAAAATATTATCACGATCACCATCATAAATAGGATAACGAGTATATTTTTCAGCTGCGATGAAATGAATCATATTTGTAAAAGATTCATTTTTTTCAATTCCAGCAATTTCTGTTCGAGGAACCATAATTTCACGAGCAATACGTTCATCAAATTCAAAGACATTATTCACAAATTTTAGTTCTGTTTTATTGATTTCACCATTTTTAAAGCTTTCGGATAGTAGTAATCGTATTTCTTCCTCTGTATGTGATAACTCATGCTCAGAAGCAGGCTTCATACCAAATATGCCAACTAAGACTCGAGCTGAGCCATTTAAGAACCAGATAAATGGATACATCACTTTATAGAACAACATAATAGGCTTGGCAAAATGAAGTGTAATCGTTTCAGCTTTTTGAATCGCAGCAGTTTTTGGTGCCAATTCCCCGACAACGACATGTAAAAATGTTGCAATGGCAAAAGCACTACCAATTGTAAAGACCGTCATATAGTTATCTGGAATGCCAATCAAGTTAAAAAGAGGGTGTAGCATAAATTCAAAGGTTTTTTCACCGACCATCCCGATACCAAGCGCTGTTACAGTAATACCAAGCTGACAGGCAGATAAGTATTCGTCTAAATGATTGACAACATACTTTGCAGAAATGGCTTTTGTATTGCCCTCTGCAATCAATTGATCAAGCCTTGAGGCACGTACTTTTACAATGGCAAACTCTGTTGCCACGAAAAACCCAGTTAAAGCTAATAAAATGGTAAAAATCGATAAGTTGAGTATGGTCTCCAAATAGTCGTTCTGTATGAACAGAACGTCACCTCCTAATTATGAATAAGTAAAAGTAAAGATTGCATGAGTGCAATACTTTCGGGGGAAACATTTTTTTTAATCTTTTCAATATCTTTATTGTTTTGTTTGTTTATTTGTTCAAGTAGAGTAGTTACATCCTGCTCTAAGTCCTGCATTTTTACACGTAGCATCTGTACATCGATTTCTTCGTGCGGAGTGATGTTAAGTTCATGTTGTATTTCTATGAGTGAAAGACCTTGCTGTTTGCGTTGTTCAATATAGTGAAGTCGTTCAATCATTGTAGGGGCATAGTAGCGATAATTGGACGCAGAACGTTCAGCCTTTAATAAGCCGATGTTTGTATAATAATCGATTGTTCTTTTTGTAATGCCAGTCTTTTCTGCAAGCTCGCCAATTTTTAATTTCTCTGTCCCAATATAAACACCTCCAAACCATCACGTGATACTTTATTATACCTTGCTCGTTTTGTCATTTTCAAATAGAAGAGCCTAATATTTCTAAATTGTAAGATTTCTTGTAAGGAGGATTATTAATATAATGAACATAAAAAAACTTTTCTAACGACTAAATGTTAGAAAAGTAATATGTGTTTTCTGTAGCGAAAGCAAAGCGGCAGCAGCAAATGTTTTAACTGTGCGAAAGCGTAGCGACAGCAGCAAATGTTTTAACTGTACGACAGCAACAAAGCGCCTATCCGGAACGGAAATCACCCCCTCGTTTTGCCGAAGAGCCATTCTATATATAAATTTTTATAATAGAAAAGTTACGTGGTTTATTTTTGTAAATATGTATCATATAGGTGTTGAAGTGCATCTTCACCTGCCATTTCTACAATTTTTTTGTCATTGAATATAAGTGTTACATTTGTGCGAGCGCTATCAATTTTATCGTTCTTAATAGTGCACGTAACCTTTACTACACCTGTTTCTGCTAGCTGTTTTTTCATTGCATCATCCCATGGTTGCTCAGAAAATAGTGGTGCTAACCATGTGCCTCTCACATGAAGCTCACTTTTTTCAGCGTCATAATCCCAGCGCACGTCACGTAAAATAGTTTTAAATAGGTCATTAACTGTAAAGGATGTATCTTTATATTCAATGGCAATTGCTCGTATTTCATGTACATCACGACCAACTGCACTGGCTGCAGTTTCGGCTGCTGAATTGATGCCTGAAACCGCTTCTCTAATATCAGATAATCGATCACTACAGCCAACTAGCAGCGCGCAAAGACATGTTATACAAGTTACCTTTATCATCCATTTCACATGTAGTCCCTCCAGTATTGCAAGTTGATACTACTATAGTAACGAAAAGAAAACTATGAAAAAAGAGCATGAATGCTGGAGATTGTGACGGTTTTGCAACGATGCAACCTCCACTAGAATGTGCGAGAAATTGGAAGTTTATATATCTGAAAATTTGGTGAATAAATCAACGAAAGGGAGCGGTTTGTGATGAAGATTAATGATGAATTACTTGAGAGATTAGGAACTTATTTCGTGTACCATGCTGTTTATGAAAATTACGGCATTACCTTTGAAAATTTTGTAGAGCGTTGGTTACGGGGGATACTTGTGATATAAAAGAAGAAGAGTCGTGTTCAATGCAAGAACACGACCCTTTTGTTTATTTGAAGTAGTTAGTAATAAATTGGTTGGCTTCTTGCCAGTTATAAACTCGTACGACATTGTCCGGAACAGCAAGACGGTTATATGGAGTGTCAAATAATACGACAGGTATTTTTAATTCCTCCGCAAGCATAACCGCATTATCATGCTTATCCTCAAAAAATGCCTCAACTCCATGCTTTTTCGCTACGGAAATCTTATCGTGACTGCCAATCAGCTCGATATGGTCGTATGGAATAGACTGTGATTTAAACCAATTTACCGTAACATCTGATACATTCTCACCACGAGCAGAAATGTAATAAAGTTCGTAGTTTTCTCTCCATGTGTTTAAAATATCTTTTGCATCTTTAGCTGCTTCTGATACTTCGTACATATACGGCTCATTTTCTTTAAACCATGTATTAAATGCTACACGATCAATGGGATGTGGAAATGCTGATAAAAAATCATATTCGCACACATCGTCAAGCGTAATATTTACATTATATTGTTTATTGATATGTGGGATGAGTGTACTAGGACATGTTACTGTTCCATCGATATCAATCCCAAAGCGGGGCTTTTTCATGCTAGCACCTCCTTAGGCGTTCGCTTTTTCTGCTTCTTCAGCTGCGCGTTTTTCTGCCATTTCAGCAGCTAATTTATCGATTTCTTTTTTCAACTCTTCTACCATTGTTTCTTCAGGCACTTTACGAACTGTTTTACCCTTCATAAATAGTAAACCTTCACCGCGAGCACCAGCAATACCGATGTCGGCTTCACGTGCTTCACCAGGACCGTTTACCGCACAACCAAGCACAGCTACTTTTAACGGTACATTAAGTTTAGAAATATATTCTTCTACTTCATTGGCAATTGAAATTAAATCAATTTCGATACGACCACATGTTGGGCAAGAAATGAGGGTTGCCATATTAGAAGCAAGACCAAATGATTTTAATAGCTCACGTGCTACTTTTATTTCTTCAACAGGGTCTGCAGATAGTGAAATACGTAATGTATTACCAATACCTTTTGATAAAATTGCACCAAGTCCAGCTGCTGATTTTACTGTACCAGCAAATAATGTACCTGATTCAGTAATACCTAAGTGTAGAGGGTAATTAAAGGCTTTAGCCGCTTTTTCATAGGCTTCAATCGCTAGATTTACATCTGATGCCTTCATAGATACGATAATGTCGTGGAAGTCCAAGTCTTCCAAAATTTTAATATGGTGAAGTGCAGATTCTACCATACCGTCTGCAGTAGGGTAACCGTATTTTTCTAAAATATGACGCTCTAATGAACCAGCGTTTACCCCAATACGGATAGGAATACCTTTTGCCTTTGCTGCATTAACAACAGCCTCTACTTTTTCCTTACGCCCGATATTACCTGGGTTAATACGAACTTTATCGATACCATTTTCAATTGCTTTTAATGCTAATTTATAGTCAAAGTGAATATCAGCTACTAATGGAATATTGATACGTTTTTTAATATCTGCAATCGCATCAGCTGCACGCTCATCTGGTACTGCGACACGAACAATTTGACAGCCTGCTTCCTCAAGACGAAGAATTTCAGCTACTGTTGCTTCGACATCATGTGTTTTTGTTGTACACATACTTTGAATGAATAATTCATTACTACCACCTATTGTTAAGTTACCGACACGCACGGGACGTGTATTTGTACGGTGACAAATTTCACTCATTAACTTTCTCTCCTTTTCGGGCCATACTTTCGACCGTCACTGACATTTATTTTAGCAGTGTAAGAAAATAAGGACAAGGAAGAAACGCTACTTTTTCATTTTCCGCATTTATTTTCAAATTCAAATGATAGCGGAAGCTTAATTTTTTCACCAGGAACAGGAGCCTGTAATTGTAAGTGTGGATTCAATTCATAAAAAATCTGTAAACGTTCAGGAAAGGTCATGGGTACTTTTGCAGGATGAAGTGCAAATAAACTGTGGATAGTATCGCCTTGAATAGTCTGTACAGTGATATAATTTGGCTCTCGCTCCTTCTCACACAGGGCGTTTTCTGTTTTTTTCTGAGAAAAGGCAGCAAGTTGTAATGATCCTTCTGTTAAATCTACCTTTATAACAAAAGCAAAAATAATAATGATAGCGGTTAACACTAAAGCACGCAAAAAATCCCCTCCTTTTCTACACTATATTTAGAAGAGAGGGGAATCATGCACATTATTTTGTAATTGGTTGTTTTGGATATTCTGTGATGGCTACAATAAGTAGAGTTACTGTTAAAAGTACAGAAAAAGCAGAGATAATCGTACTGTTAATCGGTAGATAATCTGATAGCATACTTAGTAGAGTTGCCCAAGTCATGGCAAATGTTGTCGTACGCCAAATGTGACGGTATTCTCCGCGACGCTTCATGACGTTCAAAATCAGCAGACCAGCCAAGGCGTAGAGAGAAATTTGTGCAAAAATAAGCATCGTTGTAAAAACAAAAAGCATGATAATTGTCACGGGATACAAAAGCCATTTAACGCCTTCTATGTATTCGGTTATTCCATTTAAACTATTCATATCAAATGTATCAACAGACATCCCAGCTGTAAAACGACCAAAAGAGAAAACTGTAACAACAGTAATTAGCAGAAAGGTATATTGAATAACTTTCCCGATAGGTAATAAACGATAGGCAGCAAGTTTTTTTGGATGAATTAAGCTATCGATAAATAGTTGTGAGTGTTTCATAAACATATCTCCTCCAATCGTTATTTTACCATGTTCAACTTTGACAAGATATGAAAATAGAAATAATAACTGAGAGTACGATATTGAAATGGGTCATCACCAAAAGTTGTGGATGACTTTTGTTAAAACATATACTATGTAAATAGGTTGATCTTCGTTTCGACTGGGCGACTCCAGGAAGCTTTGCTCTGTGCGCCAGCAACAACAAATGTTTTCTGTAGCGAAAGCAAAGCGGCAGCAAATGTTTTATCTGTGCGAAAGCGTAGCGACAGCAACAACAAAGCGCCCAGTCGGAACGGAAATCAACCACACGTTTTGGTGATGATTTATTGAAATGTTAATATTGTGTAAAGAAGTTAAAGGTTATCTTTACTTTTTCTTTATTATCATTTAAAGATTAGGAATAGAGTAGTAGAGACGTAGGAATTGGAGCGAATACAATTGACAATAGATTGGCAAAGTATACTATTTCAATTTTTAGGCGGTTTAGGAGTCTTTTTATTTTCCATTAAATTTATGGGGGATGGGCTCCAAAAATCGGCAGATGATCGACTGCGTGAATGGTTGAATCGATTTACAACAAATCCTCTAATGGGCGTGTTAGTGGGTATAGTTGTAACGATTTGTATCCAGTCGAGCTCTGCAACGACGGTAATTACGGTTGGGCTAGTGAGTGCAGGGTTTTTAACATTACGACAAGCAATCGGTGTCATTATGGGAGCCAATATTGGCACGACAATTACCGCTTTTATTATTGGTATAAATATCGGCATTTATTTTTATCCGTTATTAGCGATTGGTGCAGGGTTGTTATTTTTCTTTAAGAAATCTACCTATCAGTATATCGGACAAATATTATTTGGCTTCGGGGGATTATTTTTAGGATTAGAGTTAATGAGTGCAAGCATGCAGTCACTTCATCAATTAGCTGATTTTGAATCATTAACGCTTCAGCTAAGCAATCTGCCCGTTGTAGGAATTTTTCTAGGGGCAATTTTTACATTGCTTGTTCAAAGTTCAACAGCGACTGTCGGTGTGCTACAGGGCTTATACGCTGAGCATTTAATTGGTTTAGAGAGTGCTCTACCTATTTTATTTGGTGAAAATATAGGCACGACCGTTACAGCAGTATTAGCATCACTAGGTGCTTCTATATATGCTAAACGTGCGGCAGCGGCACATGTGTTATTTAATATTATAGGTACAATCATTTTCATGGTGTTCTTTACACCCTTTATGCAGTACGTTTTATGGATTAGCGGACTATTCCACTTAGAGCCGAAAATGCAAATAGCGATAGCACATGGCTCATTCAACATCATTAATATGATGATCCAGCTGCCATTTATCGGAGGATTGACTGTACTTGTCACGAAGCTAGTGCCTGGGCGTGATGGCAATATTGATGTGACAACGAAACATTTAGATCCGTCATTCATCGATTCCTCTCCAGCGATTGCACTCGGGCAAGCAAAGGAGGAAGTACTACGTATGGGGGAGCACGCGCTTCGTGGTTTAGAAGAAACATTTTTATATATGAAAACAGGTGAGGCTACTCACATTCCTACAGTTTTACAACTAGAAGTAGCGCTCAATCATTTAGACAAGGAAATTACGAATTATTTAGTAATGGTGTCTAAGCAGCCACTTTCTCGCGCAGACTCAGTAAGACACCATACACTTTTAACAAATGTACGGGACATTGAGCGTATTGGTGATCATTTTGAAAATATTTTAGAGCTTTTACAATATAAAGATCATCATGAGGTAACTTTAAGTAAGTCAGCACGACAAGATTTAATAGGGATGTTTAGCTTAGCGATTGAAGCTGTACGAAAGAGTATTGCGGCACTGGATACAGCTAGTTTGAGCTTGGCGCAGGAAGTAACTGAGCTCGAAAGTTTGATAGATGATATGGAAGATAAGCTTAGACAAAAGCATATTGCACGCTTAAATACAAATGAATGTAATGGAGCTGCGGGAATCGTCTATACAGATATCGTTAGCAATTTAGAGCGTATAGGAGATCATGCAGTAAATATAGCTGACTCTATTTTAGGAATTAGAAATTAAGGAAATGAAACCTTCAGCTTTGTAAATCCGTATGAAAGGAACTGCGCGATCAGGCGGGTTAAATAGAAATATTGAGGATTTCTTTGTTGAGAATGAGCTTATGCCTTTATTAGTTACGAGGAAACAGCTCTACTCTCGAATATAGAGGAAATCAGGACTTCTAATTATCTAACTTGATGCACGACAAAAGGGGAGGTTTTTTATGGAAGTTGTAGGCTGGGTATTAGTGATTGCCTGCTTTATCATTTCATTTGTTGGATTGGTGTACCCGATCATTCCAGGTGTGATTTTTTTACTTGGTGGTTTTTTAGTATATGGATTGTTTTTTTCATTTGCAGAGTTAAGCTGGTTGTTCTGGACGAGTGAAATTATATTTGTTGTCATATTATTTGTTGCTGATTCTGTAGCAAATGCCTTTGGTATTAAGAAATTCGGTGGCTCCAATGCAGGTATGTGGGGCAGTACTATTGGTTTATTAATTGGCCCGTTCATCATTCCTGTTCTAGGAATAATAGTAGGTCCATTTTTAGGAGCGGTAATTGCAGAGTTAATGGTAGAGCGTCGTACATTTGGAGAGGCTGTAAAAAGCGGTGTTGGCTCTCTCGTGGGCTTCTTAACATCGACACTTGCAAAAGCTGTGATTCAAATCGTCATGATTGTTGTGTTCTTTATAGCGATATGATTTTCTTCCCTAAGACGTTTAACAATTAAAGAAACAGGTTAGGATAGTAATCGTATTGGCTTTTCAGTCAAAAGGCTGAAATCTTTAATTTGAAGTATTTTTCGTTGAATGGTTTGACCAATTTTGATAATCTAATAATGTATTAATTATTTCTTTACTTTAGGAGGAACTTAACAATGGCTTATGTATTACCACAATTAACTTACGCTTATGACGCATTAGAACCACATATCGATGCAAAAACAATGGAAATTCACCATTCAAAACACCACAATACTTATGTAACAAACTTAAACGCAGCAGTAGAAGGCACTGAATTTGCTGAAAAAGGCATTAACGAACTTATCGCAAACATGGATGCTCTTCCAGCTGACAAACAAACTGCTGTTCGTAACAATGGTGGCGGACATGCTAACCATACATTATTCTGGGAAGTAATCGCTCCAGGCGGATCAAACACTCCAGTTGGCGAAGTAGCAAAAGCAATCGATGCTAAATTCGGTTCTTTCGATGCATTCAAAGAAGAGTTTGCAAAAGCTGCTACAACTCGCTTCGGTTCAGGGTGGGCTTGGTTAATCGTTGATGGTGACTCAGTTGCTGTTACATCTACTCCAAACCAAGACTCTCCAGTTATGGAAGGTAAAAAACCAGTCCTAGGTTTAGACGTTTGGGAGCATGCTTACTACTTAAACTACCAAAACCGTCGTCCAGATTACATCGGCGCATTCTGGAACGTAGTAAACTGGGATGTAGTAGAAGCTAAATTCCAAGCTGCAAAATAATCTCTATTTAGATAGAAGGCTATGCCCCGGTGATGTATCACCGAGACATAGCCTTTTTTGCTGTCTTTTTAGGTTCTAAACGCTTCTAGGTATCCTATAAATGGTTGGGGATGTTCCGATACGCCTGCTAAAAAATTAGTAGTCAGTCGGTTAAATTGAAGGAGGAGTTCGCCTTGCTGTTTGAAGAAGTTTTATATTGTGCCTCCCTCTTCCAATAATTTATGTCAAAACATTTTTCAAGTAATCAATAAAAAACAGAAACTTTTCATTTTAAAATGCCGTCAAATAGAATGATGTTTTCAAACATAAATTCACAAGTACATGCTTTCCTGACGTATCTTCGAATGGTATACTAGGTATCGTGTATTTAAATTGTAATTAGATGAGGAGGGGAATACATATGCGCAAAGCACCGGGAAAAAACCGCGCGACGAATGTTAAAGCAAAACATCACTCTAATTTAACATTTCGTATGAATGTCCTTTTCTTTGCTATATTTATGGTATTTTCGTTGCTGATTTTTAGGCTTGGCTATATGCAGATTGTAAAAGGGGAAGATTATGTACGCGAATTAGAGCGTAAAGAAGAGGTACCTGTTAATACAAGTGTGCCAAGGGGACGTATGTATGATCGATACGGACGTATTTTAGTGGATAACCAACCAGAAAATGCTATTACGTATACGAAAATGCCGAGGACAACAACTGATGAAATGCTGGAAATAGCGGAAAAGCTGGCACAATTGATTGAGCAGCCTATAAACCGTGTCACTTTACGTGATAAGCAGGATTTTTGGATTAATAAAAATCGTGACGCTGCCTCTGAAAAAGTAACCGAGGCAGAAAAAAAGAAAATTGGAAACCAAGAAAATAAGACGACAAGTCAAATCAATGGAGAGATAGATAAACTTGTTCGTGAACGAATTACAAACGAAGAATTATTACAACTGACAGACAAGGATATGGAAGTATTAGCAATTTTCCGAGAGATGGCATCAGGCTACAATTTATCACCGCAAATTATTAAGAGTGAAAATGTATCAGATAGTGAATTTGCACTTGTCTCTGAGCGTTTAACTGAACTACCAGGCGTTAACACAACAACGGACTGGAAGCGTTTGAAATTATCATCACTCGCTATTTTAGGACGCACAACCGTACCAGCAAAAGGGATTCCGAAAGAAAAGCTGAATTATTATTTAGCTCGAGATTATTCACGAAATGACCGTGTTGGTGAAAGTTATATTGAAGCGCAATATGAAGATTTACTGCAAGGACAAAAATCCGTTGTTAAAAATATTACGGATAAAAAAGGTCAAGTAGTCGATACCGTTACGACTTTTGAGGGTAAACCTGGTAATGATTTAGTCTTAACACTGGATAGCGAGTTAACCGCTGAACTTGACAAAATTGTTGAGGAAGAATTGCTTAAAGTAAAATCACAAGGGGCTTCAGCTTTACTTGATCGTGCCTTTTTAGTTATGATGGACCCAAATACAGGCGATGTTTTATCAATGAATGGTAAAAAAATTGAAAAAAATCCTGAAACAGGAAAGAATGAAGTCGTTGATTATTCGTATGGGACCTTTACAACAGCTTATGAGGCAGGTTCTGCAGTTAAGGCAGCAACATTGCTAACTGGGTATAAATTGGGAGCCATTACGCCAAGTACTGTATTAGGGGATGAACCAATCCAATTATTAAATACACCAGTAAAAAAATCTGTTTTTAACCCTGGTGGCTATATTTCAATGGATGGTTTAAGAGCCTTGGAGCAATCTTCTAACGTTTATATGTTTAAAACAGCTCTGCTTATTAATGGAACACCATATAGCTATGGGATGCCACTTCGTTTAAAAGACGATACATTCCCAAAAATGCGTAATTCTTATGCACAATTCGGGTTAGGTGTAAAAACAGGGATCGATTTACCAAATGAAGTTAGTGGGGTACAAGGTCTAACTGGTCCAACCTATGGGGGTAAAGCACTCGACTTAGCTATTGGACAGTATGATACGTATACACCGTTACAATTGGCACAGTATATCTCGACAATTGCAAATGGTGGCTATCGCATTCAGCCACATGTTGTGAAGGAGGTACGTGAACCATCAAATGATGGGCAATCGCTAGGTCAATTAGTAACAGAAATAGGACCAACAATTTTAAATCAGATTGATAACTCAGCAGATGAAATTAACTATGTAAAACAAGGGTTACGTCGTGTTTATACAGGCGCAAATGGTACAGCAAAAAGATATTTTGCAAATGCACCATATACAGCCGCAGGAAAAACAGGAACAGCTGAAGTAATGTATTACGGGGATTTACGACAGTATAGGGGTCAGTATTCACTTACTTATACACATGTAGGCTTTGCCCCTTATGAGAATCCTGAAATTGCCTATGCCGTAGTTATTCCTTGGGCTTCAACAAACCCTAGACAACCTTTTTCGGCTAATAATGAGATTGCAAGAAGAGCTGTAGATAAATATTTTGAGTTAAAAGCAAAATATAACACTGAAAAAGTGACAGAAAGTAATGTAAAACAACCAATTTTACCTGCTATTACACAAGACAAAATTGGTGAAGATGAGCAAAAATAAGAGAAAACCGCTAGTGCATATCAATGCCTAGCGGTTTTTTTACAGTTTCAGAGTATTATTGACTACCCGCGAAAAAACCACGGTATGAAAAAATAATAACTTTCATACCGTGGTTTATTTATTCTCCAATAAAAGACTTATTGTACAGATAATTGTTGAATAGCTATTTCAAATTGTTGTTTCGGTTTTATTCCATAAAGCTCTATATTATTACAAAAATAAGACTCTACCATAAAATCAGCGGCTTCCTGTAGAGTATATTCCCGATGATCCATAATAAGTGTTAAATATGTTTTGAAGTAATTGGCATTTTGTACTTTTGCATGTTTAATCACAAAGTCAAACTCCTCTTAGATTATTTCCTGACACAATTGCTTATTATAGCATCTTTCCATTAGGAAGCAAGTTTATCCTCACTTTGAAGAATGCTCCTACCTCTGAAGGTAGTGAAATCCATGCAGCTATGGTCCCTTTCATAGGGGGCAGGCACCTAAGTAAATAGAGGAAATCAGTCTAAGTAAGTCCCATCCCGTGGCAATTTATCTATAGCGACAGCAACAACATGTTTTCTGTGCGAAAGCGAAGCGACAGCAACAACATGTTTTCTGTGCGAAAGCGAAGCGACAGCAATAACAAATAAGTCAATTGTAAACCCATCTTTACAATCGTTTACAAAGCATTACATTCCTTTACGTCTCTTTTACGAACTGTTTATACGACTTCAACAATTAGTCATTATAGTAAAGATTGTAAGACAAATAACTATAAAATGTTTATGACGGGGGCAAATGAGATGAAAAAGTGGAAGTACTTAACGATGACAGCGGTAATGGGGTCAGCATTAATGCTTGGCGCATGTGGTAGCGACTCTGCGCAAAAAGGTAACAATGCAGAAACAAACGCACCGGCGAGCACGGGACAAGATGCTGCTGACAAAAAGCTGCAAGGAGCTGTAGCTGGAGATGGTTCATCAACAGTCGCACCAATTATTGAAGCAGTTGTTGAAGAGTATGCAGGGGCTCAACCGAATGTCAAAGTATCGGTAGGTGTTTCAGGTACTGGTGGTGGTTTTGAAAAATTCATCGCAGGTGAGACAGACTTTTCAAATGCATCTCGTCATATAAAAGATGAAGAGAAAGCAAAACTAGAGAAGGCGGGAACTGCTTTTACAGAGCTACCATTAGCATATGACGGCATATCAATTGTCGTGAATCCTGAGAATGATTGGGCAAAAGATTTAACAGTAGAGCAATTAAAGAAAATTTGGGTAGAAGATGGTAAAGCTAAAAAATGGTCTGATATTGATCCATCTTGGCCGGACGAAAAAATTGTCTACTACTCACCAGGTACTGACTCAGGGACGTACGATTACTTTGATGAAGTTATTTTAGACGGTGCTGATCTAGCAAGCTCAGCAACATTATCAGAGGATGATAATATGCTAGTTCAAGGTGTAGCAGGTGACAAAAACGCAATCGGCTTCTTCGGCTACGCATACTACCAAGAAAATAAAGATAAATTAGGCATCGTGAATGTAAATGGTGTTGAGCCAACAAATGAAACAATTGAATCTGGTGAATACGCACCGCTTTCACGACCATTATTTGTATATGTGAAAAATAGTGCTATGAAAGAAAGCGAAGCGGCATATGATTTTATCAAATTTACACTTGAGCATGCAGGAGAAATGGCAGAAGCAGTAGGTTATGTCAGTCTACCTGAAGATAAATATAGTGAAGCTTTAAAAACTTTAGAAGGCTTAAAATAAGTAGACATGCATAGAGGGAAAGAGATGTATGCTCTTTCCCTCTATTATTTGAAAGGAGCACCTAATGGTTTCTCAAAAAGAAAACAAGACATCATCTGTGCAGCAATTAATTGCAAATTCGCGCAATCAAAAAACGAAGAAAATAGTGGAAAAAGCAATGCCAGCACTATTATTTTCTGCAGCTCTTATATCAATATTGACGACATTTGGCATAGTTTTCACCCTTATTTTTGAAACGTTTGAATTCTTTAAACGTGTTTCGATTACGGATTTCCTATTTGGTACACAGTGGCTACCGTTTTCAGGAAAGGAACCGTTATTTGGGATTTTACCTTTAATAGCTGGAACATTGAAAGTTACGCTTATTGCAGTTGTCGTAGCAGTTCCGTTTGGCATAGCTTCAGCTATTTATTTAAGTGAATATGCAAGTGAAAAAATAAGACGTACAGTTAAGCCTATTTTAGAAGTGTTAGCGGGTGTACCAACAATCGTTTATGGCTTCTTTGCATTAACATTTGTAACGCCAATGTTACAGCAAATTATTCCAGGGTTAAAACTTTTTAATGCACTTAGTCCAGGGATTGTTGTTGGGATTATGATTTTACCAATGATTACGTCACTTTCTGAGGATGCGATGTCATCGGTCCCAAATAGTATGCGTGAAGGGGCTTTAGCTCTTGGAGCAACAAAGTTTGAAGTAGCTATAAAGGTAGTATTACCAGCTGCCTTATCAGGTATTGTCGCTTCAGTTGTTCTCGCTATTTCCCGGGCAATTGGAGAAACTATGATTGTATCGCTAGCAGGTGGATCTACGCCTAAATTCGATTTAGATGTGACAGACTCGATTCAAACGATGACTGCGTATATTGTACAAGTTGCAACAGGAGACGCTGGTTATGGTACGACAATTTATTATTCTATTTATTCAGTCGGATTCACATTATTTATCTTTACTTTAGTGATGAATTTACTAGCCCACTATATTTCGAAACGCTTCAGGGAGGTTTACTAGCATGCGCTATATGGACGACACGGCCGTCATGAAACGAATGACAAAGCGTATTACATTCAATAAAGTTTGGAAGTCATTTTTCTTCTTAGCAACAACCTTTGCTTTAGTGACACTTGTTATTTTGCTTTATCGCATAGTAACGCAAGGTGTCGATTATTTATCCATCGATTTTTTAACAAATTTTGCTTCACGTTTTGCAGATAAAGCGGGTATTAAGGCAGCTTTAATAGGCTCACTTTGGCTGATGGCAGTCGTCGCTCCAGTATCGATTATATTAGGTGTAGGGACTGCGATTTATTTAGAAGAGTATGCAAAGAAAAATCGATTAAATGATTTTATTCGTATGAATATCTCGAACTTAGCGGGTGTTCCTTCCATTGTTTTTGGTTTACTTGGGTTAACAATTTTTGTTCGAATGCTGGGACTTGGAAAAAGTGTTTTAGCAGCCGGCTTTACAATGAGTTTATTAATTTTGCCAGTGATCATTGTTGCCGCGCAGGAGGCAATTCGTGCAGTACCGAATGAACAACGAGAAGCTTCTTATGGTATGGGTGCGACAAAATGGCAAACGATTGTGCATGTTGTGCTACCAGCAGCCATTCCTGGGATTTTAACAGGAAGTATATTAGCGATGTCTCGTGCGATTGGTGAAACAGCACCACTAGTAGTTATAGGTATTCCAGTTATTTTACAATTTTTACCTAACGGCTTGTTAAGTCAATTCACAGCTTTGCCAATGCAAATATACGATTGGGCAAAACGTCCGCAAGAGGCATTTCAATATGTAGCGGCAGCCGGTATTTTAGTACTTATGACCGTGCTTTTACTGATGAACTCTATTGCCATTTTTATTCGAAATAAATTCCAAAAACGTTATTAATGAGGTGACCTTATGGTACTGGGTATTAAAGAGGAAAAATCAATTGTCAAATCCATTCATACGGCTACAAAGCCATCTGCTGATGTTGCAAAAAAAATAGTATATGATACACGTAATTTGAATTTGTGGTATGGTGATCATCATGGTTTAAAAGACATCAACTTAAGCATCTATGAAAATGAAGTAACAGCTATAATTGGACCTTCTGGCTGTGGGAAATCTACTTATTTAAAAACTTTAAATAGAATGGTAGAGCTTGTACCGAGTGTTCGAACATCAGGGGAAATAGTCTATCGTGAGCGCAATATTTTAGATAAAAACTATACGGTCGAGGAATTACGTACCCGAGTAGGTATGGTATTCCAGAAGCCAAACCCATTCCCAAAGTCTATCTACGATAATATTGCATATGGTCCACGTATCCATGGTATTAAAAATAAGAAGATTCTTGATGAGATCGTTGAAAAGTCTTTACGAGGTGCGGCAATTTGGGATGAAGTAAAGGATCGCTTAAACCAAAATGCATATGGCCTATCAGGTGGTCAGCAACAACGAATCTGTATTGCGCGTTGTTTAGCCATTGAACCAGATGTTATTTTAATGGATGAGCCAACATCCGCACTTGATCCGATTTCTACATTAAAAGTCGAGGAGCTTGTACAAGAACTGAAAAAAGATTATTCAATTATTATAGTGACACATAATATGCAACAAGCAGCGCGTATTTCCGATCGTACAGCATTTTTCTTAAGTGGAGAGGTTGTTGAGTACGATAAAACAGACGTTATATTCCAAACACCAGCAGATCAACGTACTGAAGATTATATTTCAGGTCGATTCGGCTAAGGAGGAGCAGTAAATGGTAGTACGTGAACGTTTTGAACAGGAATTAAAAGAAGTCCAAGAACAATTTATTGAGATTGCTAATAGTAGTGTCAATGCTCTTAAATTAGCATTTGAAGCATTATTAAATCAGGATTTAGAGGCATCTTTAAAAATTCTTGAGGATGATTTAATCATCAATCGTCTTGAAGAAGAAATCAATGATCATGTTATTTTAATGATTGCGAAGCAGCAGCCTGTAGCTACTGATTTACGTCGTCTCATGGTGCTTGTAAAAGCGGCATCTGATATGGAAAGAGTAGGCGACTATGCAGTTAATATTGCAAAAGAAACGATTCGTATAGGAAAAGAGCCCCTAGTCTTTCCTACAACAAATTTGCAAACGATGTGTAATAAGACTGTAGAAATGCTAGAAAGTATTATAAAAGCATTTACAGAGGAAGATACTGCTCATGCCAAGGAAATTGCTGAACTAGATGATTACGTTGATGATTTATATGGAGCGACAGTAACGCTATTGCTACGTGCCGGAGCTGAAAATCCAGCACATATTTCTCAAATCACACACCTAACATTCGTTTGCCGATATTTAGAGCGCTCAGCTGACCATGCAACAAATATTGCGGAACATTTATTCTACTTGGTCAAAGGTAAACATTATGAATTAAATAATTAGTAACCAGAGAGCCAATTATAGGCTCTTTTTAGTTTGTCGACATAAGAATAAAATGTATCAATAATCAAAGGTTGATTTACACTCCGAGTTGGCGCGGGCTTGGACTCAATCTCCTCGTCACTTCGTTCCTGCCGGGCTTTCAGCTCAAGCTCATCCCGCAGGAGTCGCTACTCTCCGTGAAAAATCAACAGTTCCTATCGAAAGTATGAGTAAACATAAAGCTTTATTCATTAGGAGTAACGTTTGTTTTGCAGTCTGATAAGAGCCAATTATAGGCTCGTTTTTTCATAGTGTTGAAAAACAACGCTTAAGGGGATTTTTGATTTTTGTAAATATGGTGTAGGGTGATTCCGTGCTACTAATTCTCCTGTGAGCCAGTGTCGAGCCACTTTGTTAACACTCCACTTTTGAACTTGTAACCAATTCTTTTGATGCTTCATTTTCGCACAAACAAAACCCTCTGCTGCCGTTTCGTTGGCACTACGCTTTCGCGCAAAAAACATCTATTGGCCCGAACCCTTGAACGCGAAAGTAGGGGAACAAAGGCTAAGAGCATCACGGCCTGTGATAACGCCTTCGTGACCAACATCCCGTCGCTACCGCTACGTTAGCACTACGCTTTTGCACAGAAAACATTTGTTGCCCCAAGCGGCTCATCGGACGCCCCCAGGAAGTTCTGCTCTGCGCGAAAGCGAAGCGTCAGCAACAAAGCACTCAGTCGGAACGGAAATCAACCCCTCGCCTTGCTGAAGAGGCGTATAATACTAAGTAACAGCAACATTTTATTAAAAATAGCGTCAAAATACTGCATGCATTATTGTATTGTCAAAAAATTATTTTGGTTATACTATAGACATTATCCGGAAAAATGTGCTGAGGTGGTGCTGTTTCGTGAAAGATGCTGTAGAATTACTCATAGAGAAATTTGATCTGGAATTCACACCAGAACAACGAGACTTTTTACGTTTTCTATATGAAAACTTACATCTTGAGGAATTAAGTGACAAAGAACAAAGTTTTTTTATTGACTATTTTTACAAGAGTGAAACATTACGAAATATGGCAGCATTTGCACTTGAATTGGCAGATATCATGCGTGAAATTTGCGAACTTATACCAGCTATTGAGAAAACCGAACGATTGACCAATGGAAAAGAGCAACGCTTGTATAATGAGCGAAAGTGGCAGATAGCTAGGCGTCAAAAGCTAAGTCGTCAAACAATAAAAAAAGGAAATATCCTATATGTTCCTTTTGATGAATACAAAGAAGAAACAGGTCCAATTATTATCTGTCTTGAACAAACAACAGGAATGGCTGCATATTCTGAACTTTGTAAAAGCATAATTTTACCGTTATTTATGAACGCGCACCGTGAACGTCGCGATTTATATATCGTTCCATATGACTGTCAAATTCATGTGCATTATCGATTCGAAAACGGTCATTTAAATTTATCAGATTTTAAGGATTTTATTGAATATAAGGCAAAGGGAGAAGCTGCAATTCTGCCAGTACTTCATTTTGTAAAAGGCTTGCTTCAAGAAAATCAGCATTGTACAGAAGCGGATATTATCATTTTTACAGAAGGTACTCCAATCGATGGACAGTATCTCGTTGGAAAGCAGGCGAAAGCTTTACTTGAAGAAATGAAGCGTAAGTACCATGCTGAATTTTCGGTTATCGCTATGCATGAACATAATTTTAATGAGCAGCAATTTTGGTTCGTCAACAAAGCTTTTTTTGCGGATGACGCTATTCAATAAAAAAGGAGCTGATCGTATTGATTGGCTGCTTTTTTGTAGTTAAGGACACTATAGATTTTTATGCCTGTGGTTCACCTAAGCATAGTCGGCGTCTAGGATAAAGTGCTAAATCCTCGAGGTCGCTTCAATCCCTCGGTTAAAAGTGCTGGAGCGTTTACTTTTGCTTCGGGCTCTCAAGCGCATTTGTTCTGAATATACATAGTAGTTAGAGGAGAAAGATATGGATTCATTGAAGTGGTTATTACCTAAGATTACAGCACCGACATGGACGGAGGTTATTGTTGCCATCGCTTTTTGTGTCGTTGGTTGGCTGTTTCAACAATTTGTAATAAAGAAAATTATTAATCGCATAGTTGTATTTTTGAGAAATCGTCAACGAGAATTTCAAGCAACGGTGCTAGAACAATTTAATAAATCGATTCGCTATGCATTCATGTCTGCGGTGATTGTACTTAGCTTGTCGTTAATATTAGGTGTATTCTTATTTACACATGTAGCAACTAAAAATTTTGTGTTGTCTATTATGGTGTTTTTTGCCTTTAAAGGTGTATATGATGTATTACATTTTTATACAAAGCAGCCACTAACATTGAATAATGATGAAGAACCGAATGTCCTGTTACCGTTTTTTCTTCGTATAGGAAAAGTACTTATCATGATATTGGCAATGTTTATGATTGCTTCATTTTGGGATTTTAATTTGAATGGGTTTTTAACGGGGATTGGTTTAACGGGTGTGGCGATTGCCTTTGGTATTCGAGATACACTAGCACATGTTTTTGGTGGGATGTCAGTCGCATTAGATAACCCGTTTCAAATTGGTGATTGGGTAGCAACAGAGGACCAAAAAATTGAAGGAACAATTGAGGATATTAATCTTCGAAGTACATTAATTCAAACGGGTGATAAAGGGCTTGTTTATGTACCTAACTCTTATTTGGTAAATCGACCAATCTATAATTTATCCAAAAGGGAAAAACGAAAATGTGAGCATTTTTTATTTGTTGCTGCTGAAAATGAAGAAGAAACATTACGCAGTGCTTTAAGTGCCATTCAAAAGGAAATTTATTTGCATGCTCAAACAGAAAAAGATATGATTCATGTATGTATAGATGAGTTTTATCCAACTTCCTATCGAGTCCTTGTACGTTTCTTTGTGGCAACAAACGATACGGCAGTAATGCTGAATGTGCGACAGGATATTTTGTTTGCTATTCGTCAAATCTTTCAAGAACAAAATATTATAGTAGCAAATCCGGCTGAAGATGAATGGATTAGTACTAAAAAATAATTTGAATTGTTTGTTTTCTTGTTTTACAATGAATACATGCAATCAGCTTTGATGAAGAGTAGTAGCCATTATTTTTTGTTTTAGAGAGCTAGTGGTCGGTGGGAACTAGTACAAAAACTTGGCGAATGGACTTCGGAGCTCTAATCCTGAATAAAGTATGGATTAGCGTCTGCCTACGTTATAGGGTATAGAGATGGTCTTTAAATCTTTCAGCGGCTACCTAAGCATCAGCTGAATGTAATTATGCCGGGGCATAATTGATGAAGACCAATGAAGGTGGCACCACGGCTTTTCCGTCCTTTTGTGATGGAAAGGCCTTTTTATATGTTTTGGTGGAACTGAACAGTGTTATACAGTTCAAGTTCCTGACACAATGTTTAGTTAAAAGAAAGTGAAATGGTAACGAAACGCCAGTGTCAAAACGCCAGTGCATAATTGATAGATTTTGGTGTAGAAGAGCAGAGCATAGAGAAGGAGAGAAAGAGGATGACAGTTGAGCTTAGAAATTTTGCCATGAAGGCATTACAGGGTGATATGATGACGCCAATTTCCGTTTATCAATCACTTGAAGGGAAGCATAAAATGCTTTTCGAATCGTCTGCCAAGCATGAAGAAAGCGGGCGTTACTCGTTTATCGCCGTCAACCCAATTGCAGAACTAATTGGAGATAGGGATGGTTATTCTTATACAAAAGAAGGAGAAACAGAAAAATCGAATGACAATGTATTGCTAAAATTACAGCAAGTTATGCCATATCATAAGACAAAATACCCTTTCGCCTTTTTTGGAGGAGCTATTGGGTTCTTTGGTTACGAAACAGCATTTTATACAGAACAAATAGGTGAATACTTGCAGGATGATCTAGAAATGCCCGATGTTCATGTCTTTTTCTATGATACATTTATTGTTTTTGATCATTTAAAGCAAGAGGTTACATTAGCAGCAATCGATTTATTTAATGAAGGGCGTTCTCTTGAATCGATGGAATTGGCTATTTCTACAATGCAGAAGCAGCTTCATGCTGGAACAACTTTTGACGCCATGACGTTTGGAGAGCTAAATTTCAGACCGATGATTGCCAAAGAAAATTTTGTTGCAATGGTTGATCGCGCTAAGCAGCATATTCGTAAGGGTGACATTTTTCAAATAGTCTTATCACAACGCTTCACTTCACCATATACAGGGAATCCTTTTGCTTTATATCGTCAGTTACGTACTTCTAACCCGTCACCATATATGTTCTATATGGATTTTGGTACGTATACGATTTTAGGAACATCTCCTGAAAGTCTCGTTAAGGTGAAGGATCGAAAGGTCACGACAAATCCAATAGCAGGAACGAAGCCTAGAGGTAAAACCGTGGAGCAGGATAACGCGATTGCGGAAGTGTTATTAAATGATGAAAAAGAAATTGCTGAACATCGTATGCTCGTAGATTTAGGGCGCAATGATCTTGGGCGTATTGCTAAAGTCGGTTCAGTGAAGCTTATAAAATATATGAATATTGAGCGTTATAAACATGTAATGCATATTGTATCGGAGGTTATCGGTGAATTACGTGAGGATGTACATGTTTTGGATGTTCTTAGAGCTTGCCTTCCTGCTGGTACAGTATCAGGTGCGCCGAAAATTCGCGCTATGCAGCTAATCAATGAGCTAGAGCCTGTGAAGCGTGGTGTCTACGCTGGCGCAGTAGGTTATATTTCCACTACAGGTGATATGGATTTAGCTCTAGCTATTCGGACAATGATCATCAAGGATTATCGTGCGCATGTTCAGGCAGGGGCCGGTATTGTGTATGATTCAGTGCCTTTGTCAGAATACGAGGAAACACTAAATAAAGCTCGCGCATTATTGGAGGTAAAACAATGATTTTACTAATCGATAATTATGATTCATTCACATATAATTTATTTCAGCAAATAAGTATGCTTGGGAAAGATGTTAAAGTAGTACGTAATGATGAAGTGACAATCGAAGAAATTAAGAAAATGCAACCAGAAGCTATTATTTTATCGCCTGGACCAGGTGCGCCAATAGATGCTGGAATAACAGTAGATGTTGTCAAAAAGCTTTATACGAAATTTCCGATTTTAGGCATTTGCCTTGGACACCAATCGATAGGTCAAGCTTTTGAGAGTAGCATCGTTCAAGCTAAACATATAATGCATGGAAAATTATCGACGATTCAATATGAAAAAACAGGCTTATTTGCTCAGTTAGACGGTAAAATAGAAGTAATGCGCTATCATTCACTCGTCATTGAGCCAAGTACGTTACATGACGATTTTAATATTTTAGCAAAGTCCAGTGGTGATGGTGAAATAATGGCGATTCAACATAAGGAGTACCCACTTTATGGGCTACAATTTCATCCAGAATCCATTGGAACACAAGAGGGGAGCATAATGATGCAAACCTTTTTAGAACAAATTTCATAAACGAAATAAAATAGGCTGCCATCAAAAATCAATAATTGTGATTTTTGGTGACAGCCATTTTTGCAAATAGGATGGTAATATTATTGCTTTTTCCCTGTAATCAATTTCGCAATTTCCTCTAATGACATTGAAGAATTGACATCGTAGGCACCAATTTGTAAGCTTCGAGCGTATTTAGGATTAGCAAGTAAAAGTTCCATTTCAACACTATTTTCGATGACGCCACCATCTTCAAGCTTTTGCGCTACGGTATATGGTTCCATACCGCTATAAATTTGAAGTGTCATAGTGGTAACGTTTCCTTGAGACGCCGATTCATGTTTATCTTTAGCCGATGTTTTAGGTGCATCTGTTTTCTGTGAGTTTTCCTTTGGAGCTTGTTTACCTTGTTCCTTTAACAATGCAATTTCTTTATTTGCCTGATCGAGCTTTTTTTGCAGCTCCTCTACATTTTCTGTGTTGTTGGAAGCTTTCGTCGGAAGACCGATATTGAGATCAAAACGAACTGCTAAAGATAGCAATGCTCCGACAAGAAAAAGTGCAATGCCAAATGCGCGGATAGCGGAATTATTCATAGATTACCGACCTCCGTTTGCAATTACTTGGCGGACTTGCTCTTCAGTTAAGTTCGAACGAATACTTATATCTGCTACAGAAAGACCCTGCTTATTAAGTTCAAGTACCTGACTTATAATAATTTGATGGATAGGTTTCGTTTTTGAAGCAGCTTGTCCTGTTTTTGATGTCTGAGCAGCCTGTTGAACAGTTTGCATGACCTGTTGGATGTTCGGATTTGGTATCGTGTTATTTTGTGCAGATGATGATTTAACCTGAAACTCTGGCTCTAATAACAGCTCCTCTTCAACAATTTTCAGACGACGTTTTAAATTATTTGTTTCTTGAAAAATAGAGATGGATAGCTCCTCTACATCTTGTTCGACTTTTTTTGAGTTATTTTTGAAAAAGAACGACACGATAATTAGGAGAATTCCCACAATCATAAGTATGATGGATAAATCCACTAGTTTCACCTCATTAAGTATGTAATTATAAGGTATTTTACCATATGCAAACTTAATATGAAATGAAGGTAGATTTTTTTTTAGTTTATGTTATAATAGGTTAGTCGTATAAATCATGCTCAAAATTTAAATTCTTGATATAGAGTGGGAGGGTTAATAATGCGCGTAAACATTACTTTAGCTTGCACAGATTGCGGCGAACGTAACTACATTTCTAAAAAGAACAAGCGTAACAATCCAGAGCGTCTTGAACTTAAAAAATATTGCTCTCGCGAGAAGAAATACACTCTTCACCGTGAAACTAAGTAATCGCTCATTAAGCCAAAACCACTCGTGGTTTTGGCTTTCTACATTTTTAAGAGGGGGATAAGCTTAACATGGATAAAACAACTTTACGGAACGAGGTAAAGGAAGCTCTTGCCGAAATGAGTGAAGTAGCTTACCGCGATCAATCATTTGCTGTATTAAAAAAAGTGTTACAGGAACCATATATAATAGAAGCAACTACAATCGGCATTACCATTTCCAATAAGCCAGAAATCGACACAATTCAATTAATAGAAGAACTGTGGCAACTTGGTAAAAAAGTGGCAGTACCTAAATGTAATCCAAAGACAAGAGAAATGTCATTTTATGCCATTGATTCGTTTAACCAACTTGAAACTGTTTATATGCATTTGCGTGAGCCAATTCCAGAAAAGTGTGAGTTTGTTGACGCAAATGAAATGGATGTCATCCTTGTTCCAGGAGTTGTTTTTGATCCGTTCGGCTATCGAATAGGCTACGGCGGTGGTTATTATGATCGCTATGTATTAAACTATAAAAAGGGTAAGCTTATGTCTCTCATATTTAACGAGCAGCTATATGAACATCTCCCAAGAGAAGCGCACGACTGCCCAGTAGATATCATTGTGACACCGACAAAACGTCTTGACTGTGTAACACAACGAGGAGCGAACTAAAATGGACAAAATGTTAGATATTTATGAATTACTAAAAACATATGGCACTTATATTTACACACGTGATCCGATTGGTGATTTGATGTTAATGGAGGATGAAATTCGCGAGTTGTATAAAGCGAATGTACTAGATATTAAAGATTACCAAATGGCATTGTTACTAATTCGACAAGAAACAACAAAACTTCGTATGAAAGAAAATAGCCAGTAAGTTTTTAAAATAAATCATTTGGGGTATTGTAAAAATAATGTAACATGTATGTAATATTCTTAAAAACAGTGGCTTTCCACTGTTTTTATGATTTGTGAAACTTTTTACAATTAAAAACGTATATATTATTGTCCAGAGCGAACAAGGAGAACAGTTTTCCATAAATATATCTATTGATTATCTGTAAAAAATGGATTAAGATATATTTTGTTTCAGTAACAAATTGTAAAAAATTATTATTTTTTTGTAAGAAAGTAAGGAGGATGTTAGGAATGAAATCAATAAAGTGGCCTAAACATTCATTTATGATACTAGCAATTGTAGCAACTTGGATAAAAACGGTCATTGTTTATCACACAAGCTTTGAGATGAAAATTGAAAATGCAATGCAACAATTTATTTTGCTTATTAATCCATTGAGCTTCGTGCTATTTGCTTATGGTATTTCGTTATTCTTTAAATCACCGAAAGTTAAAAGTCGCTATATAATTACGATTAGTGTTATTTTATCGATTGTCTTATACGGAAATGTGGCATTCTATCGTTTCTACAACGACTTTATTACGCTACCGGTATTATTCCAGACAAGTAACTTTGGCGATCTAGGAACTTCAGTAGCAGCGATTGTCAGCCCTTGGGACTTATTATATTTCATCGACGTGCTGATTTTAATTTTAGCGAACAAATATTTGCCAAAGATGAAGGAAGCAGTAAAAGTCAACGTAGAATTCCGTCGCGCGTACTTCGTATTAGCGATTGCGATGACATTCTTAAACTTAGGATTAGCTGAAACTGAGCGTCCACAATTGTTAACACGTAGTTTTGACCGTGAATTACTTGTGAAAAACATTGGTACGTATAACTACCATTTGTATGATATTTATATTCAATCAAAATCCTCTGCTCAACGTGCGTTAGCGGATGGCAGTGAATTAGTAGAAGTGAACAACTATATTCGTTCTAATCAAGCAGCAATCAACCCTGAAATGTTTGGTAAATACAAGGGGCGTAATTTGATCCTTGTTTCGATGGAGTCTTTACAAAACTTTGTTATTAATAATCAAATGGATGGTCATGAAATTACACCATTCTTAAACTCTTTAACAAAAGATAAAGATACGTTTTATTTCAGTAACTTCTATCACCAAACTGGATTAGGGAAAACTTCTGACTCAGAGTTTATTACAGAGAACTCATTGTTCGGCTTAGGTCGAGGTGCGGTATTCTTCACGCATGGTGGAAATACGTATAACTCAATGGCTGAGCGCCTTGGAGATAATGGCTACTTTACAAATGTCATGCACCCGAATAATAAATCATTCTGGAATCGTGACATGATGTATCAATCATTACACATTAATAAATTCTATGATATAGATTCATATAAGATTGGCGAAGGGGAAGCAGTTAACTGGGGTATGAAAGACGTTCCATTCCTAGAGCAATCTGCAGCCTTAATGAAAGATATGCAACAGCCATTCTATTCGCGACTAATTACTTTAACGAACCATTATCCATTCACATTGGACCCTGAAGATGTAATGATTCCTGAATATACGTCAAACTCAGGTACATTAAATCGTTATTTCCAAACAGTTCGTTATATGGATGAAGCTCTTAAAGACTTCTTCCAAAGTTTAAAAGATCAAGGTGTATATGATAACTCTATTATTGTAATGTATGGTGACCATTATGGTATTTCAGAAAACCATAACAAAGCGATGGCTCAATATTTAGGAAAAGAAAGCATTACATCATTTGATAATGCAATGCTACAAGAAGTACCATTATTTATCCATATCCCTAACTCAGGAGATGGTAAAGAAATGACAGAGATTGCAGGACAAATGGATTTACGTCCAACAATTTTACACCTTCTTGGCATTGAAACTTCAAAAGATATGCAACTTGGTGCAGACCTATTCTCACCAGAGCATGAAGATTTCGTTGTTTTCCGTGACGGTCGTTTTGTAACAGATAAATATGTATACGTTGGTGAAGCTTGCTATGACAAAGCAACTGGTGAAGAAATTGATGGTGAGCCATGTGAGCCATACGCTGAACGAGCTACGAAAGAACTAGAAAATTCTGATGCCATCATTAACGGTGATTTACTCCGCTTCTATGACCAAAAGACAGGTAATTTGAAGCAAGGAGCAGTTAAGTAAACAAAGAAAGTGATCTCATGTTTAGTGAGATCTCTTTTTTTTTTTTTATTTTAAGCGTGTCTACTAGCGAGTTTTCAACAGAAGTGACGAATATAGTCTGGAAACTTCATTTAACACTTAAATGGGAGTGTTTGGAAGGTTTTTTATGTAATTCCTATCAACTGAAAATTTAAATCGTTCTGGAAGCCATGTAAGCAGCTTAGAGGAAAGGGGGCATTATCGTGTTAGAATGGGTGAAGAATTAATCCTCACTGCTCGAAAGGTCAAAAAGAGCAGCTCACAAATAGGAAGTAAATAGAAAAAAGAGCAGCCTCGTTATGGAGACCGCTCTTTCTTTGTCTGAATTTTAGTGTAATGTTGGTGGGTATCCGCTGTGAATTACAGTCATAATTACGAACCAACCGAATACTACTGCACTTAATAAGTTGAAAACAACGCTTAATAGGTTCTTTTCTTTAAGTGCTTGGAATGTACCAACTACAGCCAAAATTGAAACTAGACCAAAAATAACCATTAATAAGTTCATTAAAAATTGACACTCCTTTCGACATCAGAAAATGAATGTCGTCAACAATATTCCTCCTTAATTGTAAACGTTCTACTTGTTTTTGTCGAGAACTAAAATAGCTTAAACTATGAACATTTATCGTCAAATTGTGGTAAAGGCTGTATAATTGATATTGAGGTGATAGTAATGATGAACGTACGAAGTTATTCACTTGGACCTGTCCAAACGAATTGTTATATCGTATCGAATAAAAATAAAGAATGCATAATTTTTGATCCAGGAGAAGAAGCGGATCGAATTATCAAGGCAATACGTAGTAACGGCCTAAAACCATTAGCCATTTTTTTAACACATGCGCATTTTGATCATATCGGTGCCGTAAACGCTGTCCGCGAAGTTTTTAATGTGCCATTATGGATTCATGAAAAAGAAGTAAGTTGGTTAGGAGATCCAACAAAAAATGGCTCTAGTAAATACGCAGCATTACCAGATTATATTGTCGATGCTCCAGCTGAAGAAAATATAATTAAAAAAGAACAACTATATGAAATAAGCGATTTTAGTTTTAAAGCTATTTTTACGCCAGGACACTCACCAGGTAGTATTTCATATATATTTGAAAATGATGGCTTCGCTATTGTTGGAGATACACTCTTTGAACAAGGGGTCGGTCGTACGGACTTACTAGGAGGATCAACAAAAATATTACTAGCATCCATTCATGATAAGCTGTTGACATTACCTGAAGATACTATTATCTACCCTGGCCATGGTAATTATACAACAGTCGGTGCAGAAATGGAGACAAATCCTTTCTTGAATGGTTTTTAATTGAATGGTTTTTAATTGAATGGTTTTTAATAAATGACATCCCAAAACTATTGGCGATGAACTTGGAGAATTTATCCTTTAAAAATCCCCCTGGCATTTTCGTAATGCAAAGGGGGATTTTACTATGCTTTGAATTTTTTCTGTATCTAATGAATAAATTTACATAAAAAAAGCATGTCTCATATTGGATGAGACACGCGTTTTTCTTTGTATTAATGACCGCCACCAGGTACGTGAATGAATGTTGTATAGTACGTGAAGCCAGCAAAGAATACAGTTAAATATGCTCCGAAAATGTACATGTACATACGTTCTGAAAGGTTCAAGAAGCCTAATAATAAGAATAAACCTGTATTACCTACGAATAATAGCGATACTTCGTTCATACCACCAAGGTAGAACATGACTGCAAAAATACCTGTCCAGAATGCCATAACTTTATACATATTATCCATGAAGATTTCCCCTCCTTTTGCCCACGACACAATAATCTCTTACTCATTATAAATGATATGAAAGGTATCTGTAAACTGGAACTTCTTCTTCTTTGTGACAAACCATTGGATTTTAAAAGTTAGTTATCCATTTCTGTCACGTTTATTTCATATTTACATAAATCACAATTATGTACCATGCTATCAATTTGTATAAAATCATTGCTCGAAAATAGTGCATCAACCTGTCCTTTTAAATACGATTCATGCAAAGAACAAACAAGTTCTGAATGAGTAGTAAGTTGCCCTTGGAATGGACAATTAAAAATGGAGAACGTCACTTTTTTACCGTTTTCTGTTTGTTGTACTTGCGGAATATAGCCAATTAATGCTGCATTATCAGTTAATAGCTGAAGCTTTTGTTCGAAGGAAAGGTTATTATTTAATTGTAATTCAGCATTTACATAATTCTTCATTTGCTGATAACCGTCTTGGTAGCTTATATCTTGGCATCTTTCTAGTGCAGGTGGTCCGAATTCTTCAATTAATTGGATTGTCCACTTTAATAGTCGCTCCTCATCACGTCTTGGGAACGTTAGTGATACACCTTTATCTGATGCCTTATAAACACGACCAGGTCTGCCACCTTTCCCAGTTTTAGCAAAATCTGCTGTGATGATGTTGATTTCTGATAGCTTTGTTAAGTGTAAACGTGCAACGTTTGGATGTATGCCGAATTTATCAGCGATGTTTTGGACCGTTACAGTTTTCTTCTCTTGCAGGATATACTCATAAATAGAGTATCTAGTTTCATCGGCTAACGTACTAGTAATTTTTAATGGATGGATCATTTACTTCACCTCTATGTAATTTTTAAATGTTATTTCTTTTACCAAGTGTTAGAAAAAAACCATGTTAATTCTATTATATTGTATTATTTAAAAAGATACAGTTCCTTTAGGCATAAATATTAACTTTTTCATAAGATACTGTTCATTTTTAGTGGAAATTTGCATGTTATTCACACTTTTATAGCAAAAAACACGTTTGATAGGAAAATTTATAGCAAATTTTTATTTTACGAAAAGGGCTTTTTTCGTAATTGGTTATTATCTATACTAGGAAATAACGAATAGAGCGGTCATATTCAAATGAACTAGAAGAGGGGGGTGTGATTTACTGAATATTTAAATAATAAAGCGTTCCAAGTCTTCGAGGTATATAGAAATAATTTTGAATTATGGTCGATGGGGCTAGTTATGAATAAAAGAGATGAGAATAATGATTATATTCTAGAAGCTTCAAGATGTACGCTAGCTTTAGTACTCGCAACTTTATTAATTTGGGGAATTTTTGATGTTTTCAATGCGCAAAATACTGGGTTTGGTTTTCCGTGGTGGTTAATAATTGAAATAGTTATTGTTTATACTATCTCAAGATACTACTTTACATTCAAAAACTCAAAAAAATAAACTTAAGCTAAAGATGCTATAACCCATATTGGGCTTGGATCTGCAGTAGCTCTTAATACAATGTTAGGTTCTATACATATGGTTTAAATCAATATAAATTCTGGTTTCAAGATACGTCAGTCAAGGCTACGCAAAACGATGAACATTAATACTTTTGAAGTGGGTAGTGATGGGTCCAATTTAAACGATTATAAATACGAGGCTCTGTAATTCGGTGCCTTGTATTTTTTACGTGAAAATCCGGTAATTCAACATTTTAGAGGTCATGTGCAGACAAATTAATTAAGCGTATTAATTATATAACGTAGCGAGCGGCAAGCTGATTTTACATGTTTAACAATCATGTTGATCGATTGATAAAATTAACAAATTGCACTATCACTTTACTTCTTTATCTTAAAAATAGTTGCTCAATCCCGCTCATTAAATAAAATAGTTGCAATGTATATTGCAATGTGTAAAATGTGTATAAAGTGTATATATATTGTGTTATATTGAGTGTTTTACTAGTATGTTCTCAATCAACAAATGAAGAAGAGGGATTAGCATGCAAATCATTATTTCAAATAGTTCAAAGGAACCGATCTATGAACAAATTACAAATCAAATTAAGTCAATGATTTTAACAGGTGACCTCTTGGAAGGGACAGCATTACCCTCTATGCGTCAATTAGCAAAGGATCTACAGATTAGTGTGATCACAACCAAGCGTGCTTATGAAGAATTAGAGAAGGCAGGCTTTATTTATTCCATTGTAGGTAAAGGCTCTTTTATTGCGGAGCAAAATTTAGAGGTAATCAAAGAGAAAAAACTAAAAGTCATTGAAGAGCAGTTGAGTGCAGTCATAAAAAATAGCAGAGAAATAGGAATGTCACTTAATGAATTGCAAGAACTATTGAGTATTTTGAATGAGGAGTGAAGCAATGGAAAATGTCATTGAAATAAGTAATGTAAGCAAAAAATTCAAAGGTTTTTCTATTGAAAATCTTGACTTGCAAGTGAAGAAAGGGTACATAACAGGGTTTATCGGGGCAAATGGTGCCGGAAAGTCGACAACAATAAAAATGATAATGAATTTATTGAAGCCAGATACTGGAGAGGTTAAACTTTTTGGATTGGACTACAAAACACATGAAAAAGAGATTAAAGAGCGTATTGGGTTTGTATATGATGAAAATGTATTTTTTGAAGGGTTGAACTTAAAGGATATAAGGAAAATTGTTGGTCCAGCCTATAGAAGCTGGGATGATGCACTGTTTTATCAATATGTAAAAAAATTCGATTTACCATTAAATAAACCTATAAAAACTTTTTCAAAAGGAATGCAAATGAAGGTATCTTTAGCGATAGCCTTGTCACACCACGCAGAGCTGATTATTATGGATGAGCCGACAGCAGGTTTAGACCCTATTTTTAGACGAGAGTTCTTAAATTTATTGCAAGAGTTTATGCTTGATGGTAGTCGTACTATCTTTATCTCTACACATATTACAACCGATTTAGATCGTATTGCAGATTATATAGCCTTTATGCAGAATGGAGAATTAGTATTTAATCATTCGGGTCATGATTTAGTCGAAAATTATGCATTAGTGAAAGGAGGACTAGATCTTCTAGATAGAGACACTGAAAAAGCATTTGTGCGTGTTCATCGTGCATCAACGGGATTTGAAGCTTTAACGAAAGATAGAAGAACTGTCAATGAAATTTTCGGAGACAGTGTTGTAATTGAACGTGCCTCTTTAGAAGACATAATGTACTACTTTAAGGAGTTGGACCATGCTTAATTTAATCAGACGTGATGTAATATTACAGAAGAAACATTTGCTGGTATTTATCCCCTTTATTTTAGTCTTTGTTATTTTTGACACATCACCAGTTTTGGTATTTCTCGTCGCTAGTATTTTTATCCCCTTTAATACATATGGTTACGATGAGAAAGCAGAAACGGATATTCTATTAAATTCCTTACCGTATACTCGTAAAGAAATTATCTCATCACGTTATATAGGTGATATTGTTTATATGTCTTTATCTATTGCAGTAACGAGTTTAATCCTGTTTTTTTTTAATAAACCTTTTACAATTGTTGATATTGTAATCAGTAGCGGATTATTTTTATTATTTGTTGCTTTTACTTTTCCGTTATTCCAACTATTCAAGACAGGATACCTTACAGTAGTAATCCTCATTGGCTTTGTTATTCTAACTAAAGTAACAGGGCCTATTGTGCCGTTTATAAGTGAATTTATTGTCAATATACCTTTACAAATTTTTTATATGAGCGTGGTAATTACGATCATCACAATCTATGCTATTTCATGGGGAATTACTACGGCTATTTATCAGTGTAAAATATTCTGAATTTTTTAAAAAGGATTTTACTATCTTTAAAAGAGTTTTTCATTAACAGTTGAAGATGAAATTACTGATAAATATATTTTTACTTTTATATTTGTTGCATTTTTAATTGTTCATACATAAAAGATACAGGAGCAAATTATCATTGAAAAAATTTCGTGGGAAAAAGCGTTATTTTCATAATTTATCGATGGAACTGGACGTAGCGCACTATGATTTAGATTTTGGGGAATAAGGATGGTTTAATATTTGGCATACTCATCTTGATTATTATGCTTGATTTTGAAAACCTTTTGACAGAGTGAATCATCATGTAATGGACGCGCCGGTTCAATATTGTATTTTGGGAAGCATTACTAAAGGTGTGAAAAACTCCTTCTATCATTAAGGAATTATGAATTGTTTTTTTACACAAGATTATTTGAAAAAAATTGTGATGCTTATAAAAAATCCCCATCTCATTTCTGTAGTATGAAAAAAGATGGAGACCCTTTTTTTATTCGATGGATATTGGGATGGCAACAAAAAATAGTACACCTTGTTTGGTATTATTCATAGAATAAGTGATAAAAAGGGATTCAAAAATTTGTTTTACAATATATAATCCTAAGCCACTCCCCCCAGTATTTCGATTTCTTGACTTTTCGATTCGATAAAAGGGTTCAAATACGTGTTGTATGTTCTCTTCCTTAATTTCGACACCTGTATTAATGACTTGCATTTCGATATGATTTTGCTTAGATCCTTGGCTTAATTTAATATAGACCTTTTCGTTAAGAGGTGAATACATAATCGCATTATGAATGATGTTTTTACAAGCTTTTTCTAATAGAACACAATCCGTATAAACAAAAATGCCAGGATCAACTTCTTTTATTATTTGAATGCCTTTTTGGGAAGCAAAAAATTCGAGATCTTTTTTGATTGTATCTATTAACTTCGAAAGATTTACTTCTTCTACTTGTGGTTTAAAGGTATGTTGTTCTAGTTTTGACGTGCTTAAAATTTCACGAACCAGTTGTTCTATACTTTCAATTATTTGATGATTTTTTATTAAATATTGGTCACGATTTTGATAAGGGCCGATATTATATATCATCCCTTCTACGTAACCTTTCATTACAGTAAGAGGCGTTTTTAATTCATGTGCTACAATAGCAAAGAATTCCCTTCGCTTTGTTTCTACTTCTCTTTCTTTTTCAATATCACTTTTCAATTGCTGATTCGCTTTTTGTAAGTCAAGAATTGCCTGTTGTAAATTTATGGACATATCGTTCAAACTATTGGACAATTCCCCTAATTCATCCATAGAACAAATCTCAATTTTTTTAGAGAAATCCAAGTTCGCCATCTTTTGTGCACCTTCATTAATATAAATAAGAGGTTTTGTAATAAACCTTGAATAGAAATAAGCACTTCCTACACCAATAATCAGTACAATGATACTAATATAAGGAAGAAAACGTACCAAGACCTTTGAAGCTTCATTGATTGGTTGAAATGTTGCGAACACTATAAGCGTTAAGTTAATATCTTTGAATTGTATTGGAATGGAAATCTCATATGAATTACTAGGATTATCTAACCTCCTTGAAGGTATTCCTTTAACAAAACTTTTTGCTTGAGTACTTCCTTGAATAAAACTTCCTTGAATAGAACTTTGAAGAATAGAACTTTGAAGAATAGTAAAAGAAGGAGAATAAATAATTGTTCCTTCATTATTTTGAAGGAAGATCATTGCGTTATTCTTTTGTGCGTATTCATCAAAAAGTGGTATTGCATTTTGAAACGAAATAACTTTAGATTTATTTATTATTTCTTCGATTCCTATTTGGAGCTGATCGGTTTTGTATTGCTCATGAAATTTAGGGAGAAAGAAGTATAAAGTTAAATAAATCAGGGTTGCAAAGGCAAACAAAATGAGTGATGTAGTTATAAAGAGTTTGTAGGTAATTCGCTTCATCTTCAAGGTTTTTAAGAGTTTATTCATCGATTTTATAACCAATGCCCTTTACTGTATTAATATAAGATGTACCTAATTTTTTTCGTATGTTTTTAATATGTGTATCAATCATTCGAGTTTCTCCGTGATATTCGTATCCCCAAACCTTTTCTACGATGCTTTCTCTTGTGAGTACCTTTTTCTCATTTCGAAGTAGTAACTGTAGAATTTCGAATTCTTTTGTCGTTAAGGGAGTTTCCACCTCATTTACATATACTTTATATGCATCGCAATCAACATGTATCTCGAAATGATTATTTATACTTTGATTATAGCTTCTTCTCAGTACTGCTTCGATTCGTCTCATCAAAACATGAAAAGAAAAAGGTTTCGTAATATAATCATTGATTCCAAGATTAAAGACTTTCACTTGATTTTGTTCATCTTCTAATGCTGTTAGCATAAAAATGGCTACAGTCGACTGACTTCTAATCATTCTGACTACTTCAAATCCATTCAGGTTTGGCATCATTACATCGAAAAGAATTAAATCAAAGGATTGTTTATTAAATTGTTTCATTCCCTCTAATCCAACTTCAACTATATACTGTTGTGTCATTAAGAATTGTTTAATTAATTCTTGAATTTCTTGATCATCTTCTACCACTAGAATAGGATAGTTCATCTTTATATCACCTCTCGTAGCAATTATATCCTTCTAATCTGGAGTTGATGTGGAGATGTATTAGAATACAATGAAATACTATAAAAAATTTACTGGAAAACTATATTTATTTCATACTAGCTCCAGATTCAAGAGACATGTTTTATACATAAAGACACAAGACAGAAGGAGATAACAAAAATTAAAGTCAGCACCGTACATAAATAAGTACGCAAGTGTAAGGTAGGAAATGTAATGAAGCAATATTCTAAATGCATATCAAAAAGGATTGCGATTTACCTTAAATGACTTACTTTTATAAATGGAACAAGTGTTTTTTTACATCTCTAGGTAAACTCCTGATTAACTCCATACAAACTCCTGATTAACTCCATACAAACTCCAGATAGCATATTTAGAATAACAACTATCAAGGAGGTTAGGAAAAATGAATTTTATAAAACGAGCAATTCTTAGTATGAAAAAAAGAATAGGAACATCATTAATTTTGATGGCAGTATTCCTGATTGTTACAAATTTAGTGCTGGGAGGATTCGCGATCCAAAATGCATCACAAAAAGCTGCTGATTCAGCAAGAAAAAAACTTGGCGCAGATGTTACTTTAGGTCTTGATTTTGATAAATTAGGAAAACAAGCAAGGGAAACTGGCGAAATGCCTATTGTGCCAGATCTCAACATAAAAGAAGCAGAGCAGTTAGCGAAGTCCCAGTATGTAAAAGACTATAATTATATAACTAGTACTTTGGGAATTTCGGAGGGGCTTAAATTAGTAGGAGCTCCAGAAGAAGGAGAAGACGACGGAGGAGCAGGAGCAGGCAGAGCGGGAATGGCGGGTGTACGAGGAGGGTCAGCAGGTTCAGCTATAGAAATAGATATGAATTCTTCTTTTATGATAGAAGGAGTTCGGAAGACTTTATTACAAGAAAGTTTTAAAAATGGAAAAAGTAAAATCATTGATGGGAAACCAATTACAGAAAAAATGGAAGATAAGAATGTAGCTTTAATGGAAAAAAGATTAGCGGAACAAAACAAATTAAAAGTAGGAGATAAAGTTAAAATTCAATCAGGGGATAAGAAGAAAACCCTTGAAGTTGAAATTATTGGTATTTATGAAACGGCAGAACAAGGACTGGGCCAAAATCCCCCTCCTATAATGGATCCAGCTAATAAGCTATATATGCCTCACTCTACTTTAAAAAAATTAGAAGCAGATGAAGGTAATATAAGTAGTATTCAAGTCGTGTACTTCATGAACGATCCACTAGACATTGATGCATTTAAAAAAGAAGCAAAACAATCTGATATTGATTTTAAGTATTTTAAGTTAGACGCACATGATTCATTGTACAAACAAATGATTGGTCCTATCGAAAATATCTCTTCTACTTCTCAAATGATTATCTATATTGTATCTATTGCAGGTGCTATTATCTTAGGATTAATCATTATGTTATCGATTAAAGCACGTCGTAAGGAAATGGGAATTCTATTGTCCATTGGAGAGAAAAAATGGAAACTGATGGCGCAGTTCATGGTGGAAGTAGTATGTATTGCTATTTTAGCATTTGCATTATCTCTAGCAACAGGAGCTAAAGTTTCTCAATTTATAGGGGATAGCTTACTTTCGAGCGAAATTGCTACAGCAAGCGAAGAAGAAGAAAATCCGCAAAATAGTAGTACAGTTATGGTATCTGGACCTGGTGGTACGCTACAAAATGACACAGAAGATCCAATTGATGAAATTGATGTAAGTATAACAGGAGCGGATTTAGGAAAAATGGGGGGAATTGGACTAGCTATTGCTATATTAGCCACTCTTCTTCCAGCATTATCTATTCTGCGTTTAAATCCAAAACAAATCCTTTTAAAAGATGAATAAGGAGGCTCGATATGGAGACGATTTTACAATTTAAAAACTTAGATTATTATTATGAAAGTAACGGAAAAAAAGTAACGATACTAGAGAATGTTAATTTTTCTTTTCAAAAAGGGCTTTTCTATACGATTTTAGGGCCATCTGGATCTGGTAAAACTACAACTCTTAGCATAGGTTGTGGGCTGGATATACCTAAGAATGGTTATGTACTATATAATGGCAAGGATATTCGAAAAATTGGTTTGGATCGATACCGTAATCAAAATGTATCTGTAATTTTCCAATCCTATAATTTGATTACCTATATGACTGCTCTTCAGAATGTACTAACGGCAATGGAAATTACAGGTGTGAAGGTACAAAATAAAAAAGCAAGAGCATTAGAATTACTAGAGAAGGTAGGACTCACAGAAGTAGAAGCGAAACGCAACGTTTTGCAACTAAGTGGCGGGCAACAACAACGTGTAGCAATTGCTCGAGCACTATCTTGCAATGTGGATTTACTTATTGCTGATGAACCAACAGGAAACCTTGATGGAGAAACAGCAAAAGAGATTATTGAGTTGTTTCAGGAGCTCGCCCATCAAGAGAGTAAATGTGTAATTGTTGTTACGCATTCACAAGAAGTTGCAAAAAAATCGGATCGAGCAGTTTACTTAAGCAAAAAGAAGTTAGAAATAAAAGATATGAATAACCCCACTAAAGAAAAGTCGAAAAATATTAACTGTAACCCTATTGTAAAATAACATTTAAAGTGACCCTGAAAAGTTAGAATTGGTTATTTTATATGAAGTTTGCCCAAAATTAGTCTGGTAAGGTGTTGCACCCAAAAAGTTAGTGTAATAAATCTGAACTGCGCCCCAATCGTTAGACACACTCTAACAATTGGAGGTGCAGTTTTTCTATAGGTAAATTTACTGCTGAGGAAAAATAAGAAGCTGTTTTATGCTATTTAAGCAGCAAAGAAAGTTATAGAGAAGTTGGGAATCAATCAGTGTAGATCATAAATCAATCGTTAATTGGGTTAAACAATACGAACATAACGGCGTAAAAGTTTTTTGAAACCATATACAACGAGGGAAGATAGAATTTTACTTAAAGGAAGTCCGTAGAATTACAAATGATTTACATCAAAAGGGAATATATCCAAGCCCATTTAAAATAAAGCAGGAATTAAATTCTTCTGATTCTTTATTTCTATAAATGGAAGTAAGAGAAGGGGGGAAAGAGATAGTAACTCATCTAGGATATAAATAAAAAGAATTAATTACATATAATAAAAATATGCAATTAATTCTTTTTGAAAGCAGGACTAAAATGTTAACCAAGAATGGAAAAACTTAATTAAGATATTCCTTAAAAGGTGAAGAAATGGAATTAACAGTTACAGAAAGAACACTTAGAAATTGAGTAGAAAAATACGAAGCCGCAAAAGAGTTGCATGGAAATGGATTTGTAGGTCTTCTCCCTCAAACTAAAAAAGAGGAAATAGAAATTCAAAGTTACCCCAAGATACTATTGAGTTAATGAATAGAATTATAAGATAGTTATGAAACAATTAAACTAAAATCTGCAAAACAAGTTTATCGCGAATTACTTGTTAAATGCGAGGAATTCAATATTGATATTCCTTCATATCAAACTTTTTGTAATGCGATTAATAATCGTTCAAAATATGAAGTTGAAAAGTTTTTGAAATACACTTAAAAACTTGGAATATGGATGTGCAATATTTATGATAAGTTCAAGCTTCTAAGTTCATACAAGCCTCCACTTTATAAGCCTTTCGAAAATGAAATTTCAGCTGTAAAAATCACCTATTTAGATTTAACTAATATAGGAAAAAAACTTACGTGCGTTAATTTGTAAAGATGATAAGGTGAAAACTGTAATGAATATCCAAGTCTGTGCATTGGTGGAATATGATAATTCTCAACTATTATTAAAAGATAATGTGCTTATTTTAGAGTTAGGTGAACTCTGAGGATATAGTAGTAATTTTTACTTTTAATACGAAATACTTTGTTTGCACTTTATAGAAAACGTAATTTTTTACTGAAGCAGATTATGATAAGTTTTAAATAAGGGACATATGAATGTACAATTCAATATGGCGAAATTACTAAAATTTTGATTGATATACAGTTTAAAAAAGATACAACAGATAAGTTAAATTTATGAAGGATTGAACGACTAAAGCTTTACGTTCAACCCTTCTATTTTCGTTTTGAAGCGGAGAATATCAACCGTTTATGGACTCCTGCAAGTATTCATGTAATTTTTTGTATGGATTAAATCATTAAATTTCCTAAAGTTAAAATATAAAGCAAAACACTTCCTAAAGTAAGGAAATAAAGAATAACATTTCCTAAAGTCGAGATATCTATTGAGAAAAAAATTACCTATACATATATAATTTCCAACAAATTTATTGCTATAAATCCTTACTACTCTTATGGTTTATATATCGGAAATTTTATCCTTTATGTCACATATCCGTCTTTGACTTAAAGAATAAAATTTCCATTCGGAAACTTTATTCTTTATTTGTGCGCTCGGCATGCGTATGAACTATAGGGTGAAAGTCCCGAACCCCGAAGGCAGAAGTAGAGGTTAGCCAAGAGCAAGGGTGTCCGTGGTGACGCGGAATCTGGAGGCAAAACACCGGTCCGAGGAACACGAATCTCATATAAGGCTAGGTATGATTGGATGAGTTTGCAATTCAAAACAAAGTCCTTTCTGTCGAAGGTCATATCGAGTAAATGAGGCGGATAGATGGTGTGAAAGTGCATGTGCTTACCCGGGGAGGTCTGATGGAAACGTGAAGTACCCTTCATAAATTACTTGGTGACAAGTAGCTGAACCATCAGAAGTCAGCAGAGGTCATAGTACGATTGGGTCTAGAACTAATCGGAAGGGCTGAACAACTAAGAGAGAATAGCCCTTGGCATTCCACCTTGAATGAATAAACACAGAAAACAGGGAAACCTCACGCTTAGAAAGTAATGGTGAAGTCCATGAGGGTATTTGCAGAGGGTGTAGTTCAGGTGGGCATAAGAAGACAATCTATTCACGGAAAGGAACGAAATGGTGATGTTGAATCAAATTCTAGCACGTCCGAATATGATACAAGCATTAAAGCGAGTGGAAGCGAATAAAGGAAGCCAGGGAGTAGACATGATGCCCGTACAAACCTTACGTCAGCACATCCTCGAAAACTGGGAATCCATTAAAGCGCAAATTCTAACGGGAACCTATGAACCGCAACCAGTACTTCGTGTCGAAATCCCGAAACCAGACAGCGGTGTGCGTCTATTAGGAATCCCAACCGTGACAGACCGTTTGATTCAACAAGCTATATCGCAGATATTATCAAAGGAATATGACCAAACTTTCTCGGACAGCAGTTATGGATTCAGACCAAATCGGAGTGCTCATGACGCAGTCCGAAAAGCGAAGGGTTATATGAAAGAAGGATATCGTTGGGTTGTGGATATGGATTTAGAGAAATTCTTTGATAAGGTCAACCACGACTGATTAATGGCAACATTGGCGAAAAGAATTCACGATAAATCATTATTAAAACTTATCCGTAAATATCTCCAAGCAGGTGTCATGATAAATGGAGTTGTTTCAAGTACAGAGGAAGGAACACCGCAAGGTGGACCATTAAGTCCACTTCTTTCTGATATCGTGTTAGATGAGTTTGATAAAGAGTTAGAGAAACGTGGTCATAAATTCGTTCGCTACGCAGACGACTGCAATATCTATATGAAGAGTAAACGTGCGGGAGAGCGTACAATAGTAAGCGTACAGCGATTCGTCGAAGGAACACTACGCTTGAAAGTGAATGAGTCCAAATCAGCGGTAGACCGACCATGGAATCGAAAATTCTTGGGTTTTAGTTTTTCGTACCATAAGGAACCAAAAGTTCGAGTAGCGAAAACAAGCCTTCAGCGAATGAAGAAGAAAATACGAGAAATTACCTCTAGAAAGATGCCATTTCCAATGGAATATCGTATCAAGAAATTAAACCAATATCTAATTGGGTGGTGTGGATATTTTGCGCTCGCAGATACCCCTTCAATATTCAACAGATTAGACAGTTGGATTAAGAGAAGGTTGCGAATGTGTCTTTGGAAGAATTGGAAGAAACCCCGAACCAGAGTCAGAAACCTCATTCGTTTAAAAGTTCCATACGGAAAAGCATACGAATGGGGAAATACTCGAAAGGGATACTGGCGCATCTCAAAAAGCCCCATATTACACAGAACCCTCGGCAATTCCTATTGGGAAAGCCAAGGGCTGAAAAGTCTGCAAGTTCGTTACGAAACTTTGCGTTATTCATCTTAATTGAACCGCCGTATACGGATCCGTACGTACGGTGGTGTGAGAGGTCGGGAGTTAATTACTCCCTCCTACTCGATTGTGATTTTAAATATATATCTTTGCCGCCTTGGCAAGGATATATTTAATCTTATTTTAGGTAAGATTATACTTAAAAAGTAACCTTGTAATTAAATTACGAATATTAATAACTTGTCATCTCCGATACGATTGACAGATGAATGTATTGCTTAAGTTTTGGCGATTACTCAGTATGCAGGGGATGTCATGCTCGAAGCAGGCGAGCTTTTATTAAAGTTCATTTTAGACAATAAAATAACTAATGCTAAAAAATATACTCCTGATGGTACTAAGGTATCATGATTTATCAAAATCGATTTTAAATTTGATATTACCATTAGAAAGGGTTGCTTGCGTTTTATATCCTAATTGTTCAGCAAGGCTTTTAACAGTTGCAAGTCCGAGCCCAGTACCTGAAAAGTTCTTGTCACGAGAACTTTCTCCAACATAAAAAGGTTGCCATATTCTAGAAATATCTGTAAGCGTAGTATCATTACTAATTTCAAATACACCGTCTTGGTGAAAGATAATTTGAATTTGATCCTCAGAAGCGTATTTGACAGCATTACTAATCATATTTTCAAAAATGAAACGTACTTTATCTTGCTCAGTCGTCAGCATAAATTCAGTAACTTCAGTTTTAAAATAGATTTGTTTTTCCCTTTGTATATGTCGATAATTATCCAATAGTTCATTAATCAACATAATTAAATCAAAGTTAGTTTTATTTGAATCGTTTTCTTCTGTTTTGGCGAAATAAAGCATATCTGTTATTATTTTTTCCATTCTATCAACTTGCTTGTTAATGGTTGTAAGATAAGTTCCATCATCCATACCATCTTCAATTCCACTGGAATATACTCTAACTAATGCTAAAGGAGTTTTAAGCTCATGGGTTAAACCAATCATAAATTGCTTTAAGTCAATGTTCCGTTTAGATAAATCCTGTTGCGCTTTTTCGAGTGCCTTACTCATTTTATTAATACTTTTGGCAAGGTCCTCAATTTCATCTCCTGTTCGAATTTCAGCCTGTTTAAAATCCAACTCGCCAATTTCTTTTGCAACCTTTTTAAGTTCATTTAACGGTCTTGTTAGTTTTCGGGATAGAAAGGCAGTAATTATAATAATCATTAAGATACTGACTATCAAAAAGAAGATGTTAAAACGATTAATAAAATAGGCTATATCAATAAAATTAGCCATAGAGGCTCCAATCATAATTAGCTGATTACCTTCTTTTGAATAATGTGCGATAAAACTGGACTTTTGTTTTCCCTGATTGTAAACCTTGCCCACAATTTTATCCTCATTAACTTTTTGTAATACTTCTTCAGAAACCCAAAATTTATTAAGTGCAATATGTTCTCTTGCAAGTTGCTGTTTTAAATTTTCATTCAGGACATTAATATTATCTTCTAGCGATACTGAAAGAATAGTTACATCAAATCGATGCTCCACCAAACTCTTATCCTCAAATTCCTGGTACACTGAAAAAGCATTAGTTACGTTTTTGTTCAATTGATGAAGATAATACCTCGGTAGAAAAAAATGACTTACCGCAAGTGAGATGCTAAATGTGATGATAACAACAAGAGTTATATAAATCGTTAATTTTGTTCCAATTGTTCTTTTCATTCCCTTGTACTATATCCAACGCCTCGATGTGTTTGGATAATATCCTCTCCAATTTTTTCACGTAGACGTCGAATATGTGTATCTACTGTCCGTGGATCACCCTCATAGTCTATACCCCATATTAAATCAAGTAGTTGATCTCTCGTTAATATTTGTCTTCTATTTTGGCTAAATATACGTAAAAGCTCGAATTCAGTCTTTGTTAAAATCAATTCTTCTCCAGATTTCCATACGCGTTTGCTAGAAATATCAAATGAAACATCGTTTATTCGTTGAATGGATTCCATTTGCAACAATTTTTTTGCCCTCATTAATAAAACTTTTGGATAAAATGGTTTATTTACATAATCATCAGCGCCATCAGATAGAGCGATAAATTCATCCTCTCCTGTATCTCTAGCTGTTAGTATCAATACTTTAATTTTTTGATTCTTCTTCATTTCGCGGCAAACGGTAATCCCATCTTTTTCTGGCATCATCCAATCCAAAATGGCCAAATCAATTTTTTCATTATAGAAAATATCAAGTGCCTCTAAACCATTTGTAGCCGTAAATACCGTAAAGCCTTCCTTTTTGAAATAACTTTGTAAAATCCTTAACATATCTAGTTCATCATCAGCGATAAGTACATTCATATATTTATCTCCTAATTGTCATATTTCTCTAAATTATACTGTTCTATAATAGCAATTAATTTTTCTGGATATATAGGGTCTGTGGCATAATGATTTTTCTTCAAGGCATGTGCTGCTTCCTGATAATTCGCTGCAGCAAGAACATCATAATATTGATGCTTATTCCAACTCGTTCCTTCTAAAAATAATTTAGTATGGTCAATTAAGGCACTTTTCAAATCTGGATAAGCTCTAAATTCAGCTTCTATTGTATAACTTTTATTATTTTTATATTCAATAGTTGCCATTTTTACTGACATGCCATTGTAGCTACCTTTTATCCCAAATAAATTATTTGCTTTTACAGCCAATTCACTTTCACCATAATTTGATTCTAATATAGCCTGAGCTATTATTATGCTCGGTAATACTCCTCCTGTTTGTTGGTTTAATTCTACAGCTATAGGAGCGATTTCATCTATAAAACGAATTTCTCTATTTTCTTTCTGAAATGATCTTATAAAAAAAACAGAAAGTAAAGCTAAACTAACTACTAGAATAATTATAAACACATTGTATTTTTTATATTTGCAGATTCTTTTCATTATATAACCTCTTTTTAAATGAATTTATTACATGTATTTTAAAAGAGGAATGTTACAGTCATTTTACAAAAGAATAAGATTAGATGAAAAACCTTTAATATCATTAATGAATACTTTGTTCGCTTCTTTCTAAAAAAAAGTAGTACAAACTATAGTTTGTACTACTAATAAATAATTTTTACTAAACCTATGTGTAAAAGAATAAGGTTATTTGTTCAGTCCTTTTTTCAATGCATCCCAAATCGAATTATCAACCTCTATATCTTTTCTATCCGGTAGTTTGCCATTATCCTTAGCTTTCCAATAGGCCTCCTTGACTGGCTGACTTCCAAATTCAAAATCCATACCTTCCCACGTATCTTCACGAAATGCATAAAATGCCCAGTGCCAGCCATAATCATCGAAAATATCGATTAAATCCTTTATATATTGATCGGCACCGCCAACCATTCGGTTAATTCCAAACTCTTCAGCAATAATTCGGTTGTTTGGTATATTGTGTTGCTCTGTCCATTGTACAACTGGTTCTAAAAAATCTTTCAATGCAGCTTTATCGAACATTTTCTCTGCTTGATCTTCACCAACCTTTACCTTACCAGGATAAGTGTATGTGAATCCTTTTTTTCTATTTTGGCTTGTCATTTCATAAGGTTCATACATATGGAAAGCATATAACACATTATTGTCATCTATTGGTTTTAAATATTTAATCGCCCATGGAGTGGCAAATAAACCTGAATCTAAAATAATTGGTGTGTCAGAATCTACAATTCGTATCGAATCTACAATTGTTCCATAAAGCAGGTTTAAATCTGCAGGAGTATTTTCCAATTTGTTGTACCATTTGTTATAATCTTCAGTCCAAAAATCATTAAATCCCGTAGCTGTTTCAGGGTGTGGCTCATTCACTACGTTATATCCAACCACTGCAGGATGATCTTTCAAACGGAAGGCAAGATCTTTCCAAAAAAGTGCTGCTTGCTCATGATATTTAAAGTCTTGCCAAATACGGTCGTCATTTTCATAGTTATTAAACTGCCTCCAACGATTTCCTGGAAGACTTAGAACAGTCAGTACAACTTTTGACCCTCTTGCATATGCTGCATCCAAATCCTCTTTTAACTTTATAAAATCTTCTTCAACAATTCCCTCATATTGATCTGCATTACCGATTAAGAAATCCTTATTAGGACTAGGGTCAGGTTCGTCATTAAATAAGAAGCCTCTATCTTTTGACCATTTATCAGGTGCTAAACGGATAAATTCAATATTGAATCCATTCGCTTCTTCATAATTTTTCGGTAAAGAAGAAGAATTCATAAAGTTTGTACCTTTTCGTTGTTCAGTCCAAAAATCATTCTTTTCCTCCTTTACTTCCTCTACTTCCTGTATTTCATGTTTCTTTTCTTGCTCTAAGGAACTACAACCAGCAGCAAGTGCTACTGTTAAAAAACAACCAAGGGAGGCTATCATTTTGAATTTTCCTCTCAGCCATTTCCTTTGATTTATTTCTCTCATATTATCACCTCGTTTTATATACTACTGAACCAATGTTACGTGAAAGTGACAAATAAGCAGAGTTTAACGAGGGGTATTCAATAGGGGAGAGATAGCAATTTTAGTTTGTTATTAAATTGCTAATCGTGATTGATTCTTTGAATCTCTTTTATATAAATCTCCAAAATGACAACTTCCTGTAACAATAAGATGCTACAACATTAAATAAATTGTAGTTTTTTATGATAAATATAGAGGTGACATATGAAAGGTAATACGAAAAACACACAAAAAAATAGGGTATCAATGGTGAAATTAATCACTCCATTGAAGCCGTTAATAAGAAGGATGTTTCAACAGAAAATTAAGTGGAAATGTGTTATTTCCCTTATAATCTTCATTTTTCCAATCGCTACTTATTTATACGCGTCCCACTTTGAAACAAAATCATTGTCTATTACATGGACTGATATCAAAAATCCTAATATTCCTGAAAGTTTTCAAAATGTAAAGATTGTGCAATTCTCTGACACACACTTTGGACCGAATTTTTCTCATAAGCAGCAGAAAATGCTAATCGATCAAATAAATGAAATTAACCCCGATATTGTAGTCTTTACAGGTGATTTAATTGACAAGTTTCATGAGTATACTTCCGAAAGAAAATACTCACAAACTATTTTGTCCCAAATTCACGCACCTCTTGGAAAATATGCAGTGTTCGGTAATCATGACCGTGGAGGCGGCGGAGGGTATTTGTACGAACAGTATATGGAGGAAGCGGATTTTACAGTTTTAGTTAATGAAACTATAAAAATTAAGGCAAGCAATGATGACTATATTACGATTTCTGGTCTTGATGATTTTTTACTTGGCAAGCCAAAAGTGCAGCATACCCTTCAACACTTACAAGAGAAGGACTTTAACATATTGTTAGTGCATGAACCCGATGCAGTAGATGAAGTCCTTAAGTATTCAGTTGATTTTCAAGTATCTGGTCACAGTCATGGAGGACAAGTACAACTTCCATTCATTGGCCCTATTATCACTACTTCATTAGCAAAACAATATGTAGAAGGCATGTATTCATTAAAGGGGAAATCAAAACCATTGCAGTTGTATGTAAATCGAGGTATTGGTACAACAAGAATGCCTATACGCTTCTGGAGTAAGCCAGAACTTTCTGTTTTTTTATTAAAAAATTGAAGCTATCCGCAAGATCTCCTTTCCGTTTAATCTGGGAGAATAAATAAGGTTGGTTTTTAATGTGCCCCGGCATGCGTATGAACTATAGGGTGCAAGTCCCAAACCACGAAGACAGAAGTAGAGGTTAGCCAAAAGCAAGGGTGTCCGTGGCGACGCGGAATCTGGAGGCAAAACACCAGTCCGAGTAACACGAATCTTATATAAGGCTAGGTGATAAAGAGTTTCATCGAAGAAGAGTACAGTCGCCCAGGAGCAGAAGAGAATCTAAAAGTTGGAGACGTGAATCAAGCGTGGAAAAATCATACCTGCTTTGTTAAATAAAGCTCGCCCTATACAAATGCTGGCACCTGTGTTTGAGAGTGTGGGTAAACTATCATTAACCAATTATCTAATGCAAACCGTTATTTGTACGGCTGTATTATATGAATATGGTTTAGGGTTATCTGGAAAATTAGGCATTTTTAGCGGAATGCTATTCGGCATAGTTCTATACAGTTTCCAATGTATTTTCAGCATAGTATATTTAAAGAAATTTAAACGAGGACCAATAGAAAGTATACTCCGAATTTGGACAAATTTGTCTTGGAACGGACAGTAAGAAAACAGAAAGAAAGTGCTTTACATGAATAGTGACTCCAAAGACGACTTTAAAGATATATGGTGACTTTTAAGCATATGTAAACATCCTCTTCTGGACGTGGGAAAGGGATAGGAACTGAACTTAAACGATGGGCAACATCGTGCAAGAGAATGCGGTTGTCACTTGGTTCAATGCTTTACTTGTTTCTGAACGAATAGGTATTATAGCACCGCACGATGGATTAAAAATGAAACTTTAAAATTTCTCTTATTCAGCTAAAGGGGATGTTCGTATTAGTTGAACATCTTTGAGCTGCCTAAACGGCTCCTTTTTTATTCAACTGGGGAATCAGATGGAACTGAACTTCAATAAATTGGGCATCTGTTCAGTAGGGGAAAAGCTGCCGCCAGCAAAGTACAGGCAGGAGCCTCAACAAGTTGCCTAACTTCATTTTACAAGTTCTTCACAAAGGGTGCATTTTATTTCTCAACAGCTTTTTATTAGATATCCAGAAAAGAATGAATTATTTGCATAGATTTTACCTGATATGAAGATTAAATAAAGATATGGCAATGACGTTGATTCAACTTACTTACTCGCTTAATATGGACATGTAAAGTTCATATAAATAGATTGAATGTTACTTACATTTAATCTTGGTTAGAATGAACTTAGAATATTAAATAATTAAGCAGGGGATAAAAATGATTGATCCAATATTAATTATAGAAGATGAGGATATTTTACGAGAAATTCTTAAAGATTATTTTCTAAATGCAGGTTATTCGGTTTTAGAAGCTAAAGATGGTGAAGAGGCACTAAAGGTATTTCAAGAAAATGAGCTTAGTTTAATTATATTAGATATTATGCTACCTAAATTAGATGGATGGACTATTTGCCGACGAATTAGAAAAACTTCAAATATCCCAATTATTATGTTGACTGCTCGTACAGATGAAGATGATACATTATTAGGTTTTGAATTAGGAGCCGATGATTATGTAACGAAACCTTACAATCCACTAGTTTTATTAGCACGTGCCAAAAGGTTATTACATCAACGGGAACAGAAAAATGGTGTAGTAGGTGATTATCTAGAAAGCGGCGGCATTAAAATTTATATTCCGTCTAGGACAGTACAAGTAAATAATGAAGAGATTTCATTAACGCATACAGAATATGAAATGCTATTGTATTTAATGGGAAATAAAGGGATAGTTATAACTAGAGAGCAGCTTATAACAAAAGTATGGGGTTATGAACATATTGGAGATGACCGAACGATTAATAGTCACATGCGAAACTTGCGAAACAAATTAGGCGACCATTCCACATGTATAAAAACGATTGTTCGAACAGGTTATAAATTTGAGGACATGCGATGAAAAGAGGAATTGTATTTAAGTTGTTTTTATTAACAACAATGCTTTGTATACTTATATTGGCTACCATTTTTGTCGGACAAACAATATTCTTCAAACAATTTTATATGAATAAAAAAGTAGAAGATTTAGAATCCAATTTAACTGTATTTGAAAAAGAATATCGAAAAAATAGTAATGACATTGCAAAAATTCAGCAGCTTGAAAGAGATTTTGCTGAAAAAAATAATGCTTGGATTACAATATTGGATCAGTATGGTCTTTTAAAGCATGAGGATGATTTCTACATTGAAATACAGTTAAATGAGTATTATCAAAAACTAATTGGTATGAAAACAACTAAAGTTCCTTTATATATGATTGATGAGGATAATTCGGTCCAGTTGTCGGAATCATTATTGAAGAACAGTCAAGTATATATAATTGGATTCTTGAAAGAGTCGCAAATAATTCCAATCGAAATAATGATTGAACCAGCCGAAATAAATATTAATAATGAAGCGGATAGTAGAAATCAAAATATATTGGCAAAATCTTTTACTTTCACAAATAATATGCTCTATGAAAAAATAGGAGGAACTAGGGAAAATTTAAAAGAAGTATTTATATCTAATGAAAATTCTGATTTGGTTAATCTAGGAGGGGAAATTATTAATATTCAACTTCCAGAAAGTAATGATTTATCCAACGTCATTTATTCTAATACATTATTTTTAGAGCAAATTAAAGATTTTCAAAATAAGTTATTATTAGATAAACTTGATTTTCCTAATTCCACTACACAACTAATTAATTATGAACAAAATGATATTAAATATAAGATTTTAATTGCAAAATCAGATGAAACGAATTCATATATATTTTCAATGACTTCGCTACAACCAGTTGATGAAGCTGTGCAAATGATTGAAGAATATTATATTTACATTGTTGCTTTTGTTTCTTTATTAATATTATTGGCATCTTATTACTATTCAATAAAAATTGCAAAGCCATTATTAAGGATTACTCATACAACGGAGAAAATAGCGAATTTAGATTTTTCTGAGACAATTGCTGTTCATTCAAATGATGAAATTGGAAATTTATCGAGGAATATCAACTTACTTTCGAACGGGTTAAGTATGTATATTGAACAGTTACAGCAAGACATTGAAAAGGAAAAAAAGCTAGAAAATACGCGTAAAGAGTTTATTTCTGGTGTATCACATGAATTAAAAACACCTTTAAGTATTATGAAAAGCTGTATAACAATATTGAGAGGGAATGTTGCAAAACATAAGAAAGAGTATTATTTCGATGCATTGGAAAAAGAAGTTGATAAGATGGATTTATTGATTATCGATATGCTTGAATTAGCAAAGTATGAATCGGGAACATATAAAATGAAAATAGATTCTTTTTATATTCATTCACTATTAGAAGAGATTTGCGAAAAATTAATGCCTGAAATACAACAAAAACAATTGCAAGTTGAAACCCATGTATCACAGATCAAAGTAGAAGCCAACAAACGCCATATCGAACAGGTTCTTACGAATTTTTTGACAAATGCTATCCGATATTCTCCTTCGCAAGAAAGAATAATTTTGGCGTTGGAGGTGAAAGGAGAACTGGTGAAAATAAGTGTGGAGAATAGAGGTGCTCATATTGCAAAAGAACATCTAGAGAAAATTTGGGAGCGCTTTTATCGGATTGATGCTTCTAGAAAAAGGTCAGACGGTGGTACTGGCTTAGGACTGGCAATTTCGAAAAATATATTAATGCTACATGGGGTAGAATACGGTGTTTGCAATACAAATAATGGCGTACAGTTTTATTTTTATCTACCAATTAAAGAGTGAAAAACAGCTCATACAAACGGTTTTATAAACCATTCGTATGGGCTGTTTTTTATGGAGCTACATAATTTCATATTGTTTTTATTTTGTAAAGAATTCAATTATCCCATCTACGATAGATATAGCAGTTTTGTTTTGAAAATCTTTAGAAACCATTCGGATTTCATCTTCTTTATTTGACGTAAAGCCCAGTTCTAGTAATACTGCAGGAGCAGAATTGTTCTTTAAAACATAAAAATCACTGTCTTTTACACCACGATTTTTGGCATCATTATTTTGCCTAAAGATAGATGCTAGCAGGATTTTAGCTAAATTTTCACCCTTATTTTGATGTGAGCTGTAATGAACAGTTATTCCGTTAACACTAGGATCGGTAAAAGCGTCGTGATGAATACTAATATACAAATCAGCTGAAGCATCATCGGCAATTTGAATTCTTTTTTGTAAAGCTTCTATTTGATTACGCCCTAAATCTATATCTTTATCACGTGTTAGGATGACTGTTGCGGCTGTTCTTTTTTCAAGCTCCTGCTTAATATTTAGTGCTACTGTAAGATTCACCTCTTTTTCTCTTGTTCCATAGGTTAAGCCAGTTGTGCCAATATCAACGCCGCCATGGCCAGGATCAATCACAATGTTTTTTCCTTCTAATAAATCAATGGTACTACTTTCTACTATAGTATTGTCAATTTCAATTATCTCAGCACGATTACCTTGAGTAACATACATTAGATAAACAATACTAGCACAACTAATAGATACTAAAAGATACTTCCAACTATTTTTCTTCATTTTTTTCATACTCCAACTATTAAATTCAACTGCTTAACGTGAACCAATAGTAAGATACCTAGATAAAGATAAAATGAAGAAAGGATAAATATGAAGTAAAACTAATTCCTGACTGTGCTTTAGGTTCAAAGATAAATCGATGAACCGTTGAGAAAGGAAAGTTATCATACACCATTCAATTAAATAGAGTCAGTAATCTTCTTTAATTTAACTCGACACAATCTGCATTTTATCTTTATATTGTTCAATTAAACTAACTTTTGAAGAGGAGAGGTTGAACAATTTGAAAACAAAAACATCACGAAAAACTATCATGAAAAGTTGGATAATAATAGGAATGGTTTTAACTACTATTCTAATGTTCTATATGAGAGAGAAGCCCGAAGCATCATCTGTCAAAATAATTGCAACGGAACAAAGTAAACAAATAGCACCAAAGGAACAAAGTGAAGTCATAAAAGAGGAGCCTAAAATAGAGAATAAACTATCGATTAAACCCGTAGGAAAAGTTGTATATCTAACATTTGATGATGGTCCTAGTCAATTGACGGGACGATTTTTAGATGTATTAAAAGAACATGATGTAAAAGCAACTTTTTTTATGCAAGGGGTTAATTTACAGAATACGAATTTACAAGACAATGTAAGACGAGCTACGTCTGAAGGGCATTATGTAGGAGCACATAGCATGACACATAATAGTAAACGTTTGTACACAGACGGTAAATTTGTACAAGAAATGAATGAAACAATTGCTATAATTCATGATCTTACAGGTGAAAACCCTAAATTAGTTAGAGCTCCATATGGTTCAGTTCCAGGCTTAGATAATGAACAACTGCGCAATCAAATTGTAGAAGCGAATATTAAAGTATGGGATTGGACAATTGATTCTTTAGACTGGAAATTGAAAAATAACCCATATCAAATTGTAGAAAACGTTAAAAATGGAACTTCGAGAGATATAGAAGTTGTACTCATGCACGAAGTAAGTCAAACACTTCAAGTACTTCCAAACATTATTTCTTTTTATAAGGAAAGAGGGTATAAGTTTGGGGTTTATAATGACTTCCTTCATTTCCCTTTAAATTTCCACAACGATAAACGATTGTGAAAAATGTAGGTGGATGTATTATATAAATCAATAAAATTGAGAATACGAGGTGACGTGTCTAACTAGTGTGTCAAAAAAGTATAATAAAGAATTTAAACAAACGGTAGTTTCACTTTTTCACTCGAGTACAATTGTCAATCTACTTTCTAGAGAATGATGGCGTGTCATTGTACCACCTAATGATAATTCATAAAAGCGACTTCGCATTCTAAGTTGCGATTAGGTGAATTCGAAATTGTACAGGATTCATCTTTTTAAATTCTGTTGGAGATTTCATTCCGAATTCACCTAATCTTGATTTTATCTGTACATTGTTCTGCAATAATTATTTGTGTTGTACAAATAAATGAAAAGAGGGATTAAGATGAGTAAAAAGAATTTATTCATTGCACTTGGTATATCAACAGCATTTTTAGTAGGCGCCGTGGGTATACCTACGCTAAACAAATTCAGAAAGAAGAGTCAGTAAAACCCGTACAAATAGTCAACACAAAAACGGATGATACAACAAAATAAGAAAGTAAAGAGCTACCAACTCAATTTAGTTTTACTGATGAGGATTTGTTTACAACGAATGATCAGCCTGATTACTTTTTTTAGATGATGCAATTTCTACAACCGATTTACCAGTTACCAATTCTTGTTTTAATTCTGTTGTATTCATATTTAATAAAGAAAATAGGTCCTGATTATTTAAGAATGCATTAGAGAATGGATCTAAACAAGAAGTGATTGAGGGTATTGCTAAGGCACAAAAAGAGGTGCAGTTTAAAGGAGGAGAAACAAAAGAAACGAAAGAAAAATATTCTAAATGTATCGAAACAAATAATTGAGTACAAATAAACGGTAATAAATTTTCTTACCACTTTAAAAACATGTCAAACCGGTGATATATCATTAATTATAGAATTAGTAAGAATACAGATTATACAAATGGTTTTGTTAACCCTTTGTATAATCTGTTCTTTTTATAAAGTTACATGAACTCATTTCTGGCACGAATTGAAAAGTGCCATTAAAGATGGGTATTACATTTTCTTTAAATCATTGAAAAAAAGCGTTTTACAAATTTATGCTGGGAGGATGCGCTATCCAAAATGCATCACAAAAAGCTGCTGATTCAGCAAGAAAAAACTGGGCGGGAAATAACATTATTTTAGCAATAGTTAGTCCAATCCCCAACATTTTTCCTAAATCCCCACCTGTTACACTTACATCAATTTTATCAATTGGATCCTCTGTTTAACCAATACTTTCGGAATTTCGGATGGGCTTAAATTAGTAGGAGCTTTAGAAGAAGAAGAAGAGGCAAGTTGAGCGGGAATAGCGGGTGTACGAGGAGAATCAGGTTCAGCTACGGAAATAGATTTGAATTAAGTCATAATATATAAAGGGTGATACATATTAGTCAAATATAATATGTATCACCCTTTTACTTTTTGCTCAGTAATCGCGCTAGATTGGGATATTATGTTAATATCGATGTTTATCTTGTCGTTTTATTACTGATTAGTTAATTTATTTTTACCATGGAGTTTCAGTTTTATGCTCGATGACATGTATCACTTTTGGTTCAATATTTTTTAACATTTGCTCATATTGTTTACTATCGACATTTTCACCCTGAAATTGTACATCAGTCTGTGTTTTTGAAATGACATTAATTACTTGTTGTTTAGTAACGTTTTTAGAAGCTGCAATCTCCACTACTGATTTTCCTGTTGCCAATTCTTGTTTTAATTCTTGTGCGTTTATTTTTAATAAAGACAATAAAATTTCATCGTTCAAATAAAAGTCTGCAGTATAATCAGGTTTACCGTTTAAAGAAAATAAACCTTCGACTTTAATATTTGAAGGTGTAGGTTTACCTTCTAATACTTTTTGGATTTCTTCAGGGGTTGGTTCTTTAATTGTTTGAATTTCTTCAGGGATTGGTGCTTTAATAGAATTTACAGTTTCTATCGACTCATGTATTTCTTTTTTTTGAGTAGCATAGGCACTGCCAGCTCCTAGTAATAATGCTGTTGACATTCCAAGTACAGTGAATAATTTTGTCTTAGGATTTAACATTTTAAAACCTCTTTTCATTGTTTTATTGGGTGTTACAAGTTCTAATATAAACGCAGCATATAAAGATGAAGTGAAGATGATATAAAGTTGAAATCAAACTTTATTCTTCCACTAATCGATGCTTCAAAAGATTTGGATCCATTAGTGAAACAATTGTCGAATAGAATAGCAACCGTGTTAGAAGTCAATGAGTTAAAGGAGAAAGCTAAATCTGAATTTGAGATGATGTTAAAGGAGTTAAGTAGTTACGAAAGTGATATTAATTTTCTAATCAGAGATATTGAAGAAATGCTATCTTATTAAATCTTTTTATCGAGAGTGCCGTATTAAGTAATAACTTATAAATTAATTAAATAATGCTATAAAACAAGTATTTTAAATTTAAAAGTTCTTTTTAATGCCTTCCACAATTATTGAAGTGACCCCTAAAAGTTAGACACGGTTATTTCATTAGGCAGCTTGAGTAAAATGAGTTCGGTATTGAACCGGACTCATTTTTAATTTTGCCT
>NZ_JBNNUW010000025.1:0-82269 GCF_050280125.1 Lysinibacillus sp. NPDC093692 | reverse complement strand
TATATTTAGTATAACGAGATTTTTTTGTGAAATGAACAAAAAACCCCGAATAGGGTCACTTTTTAAAGTGTCCACTATTCGGGGTTCAGTTCAGAGTTGCGATAGCTAGGTTTTTTTGTTGGAAGTAAAAGTATAGCTCTTAAAATGAGGGGGTGATTTCCGTTCCAGGCTACTCGCTTTGTTGCTGCCGCTACGCTTTCGCACAGAGCAAGGCTTCCTGTGGGCGAGCGTCGAGCCGCTTCCTTCGCTCGGCTCAGTCCAGGATCTCGCCTGTCTCACTTTCCCACGGGAGTCGAGTAGCCTTCCACTCCAATCAACAATATCGTAGAACTTTAATAAATTTTATGAATGGCAAATGAGAACGCTAAGGCTACACATCATAATCAATCAGAATAGTAAGGGCGATTGTACATCTGTTGTTGATTCTGCTACGATAACACTTCGCTTTCGCACGAAAAAACACCGGTAGCTAAAGCTTGGTTTTATTACATTAAATCGGATAAATATGCAAGAAACACACGCTATATGAATTGGTTGATTGGAGTGGAGGCTGGGCGACTCCTTGGGAATCAGCGTCACAGATGAGACCCTGCAGCGAAGCGGCTCATCGGACGCTCCCAGGAAGCTCTGCGCGAAAGCGAAGCGTCAGCGGCAAAGCGCCCAGCCGTAACGGAAATCAACCCCACGATATGGAAGGAATAAGTTAATAATTGTTTCATTTTGGTTCGTAACGGTTATGATGGTATACTACAGAAAATGAGGGATACACTGAAAATGTAGTTCCTAAAAATGATAGTAGAGGAGCCTTTAAATGACGATTCAATTTATTCAATATCCGAAATGTACTACTTGTAAAAAAGCACAAAAATGGCTAAATGACAATGGAGTTTCATATGAAGATGTACACATTGTCGAACAACCGCCAACAAAGGACGAACTATCAAACTTATGGCAAGTAAGTGGACTACCTTTAAAGAAATTTTTTAATACTTCTGGTATGAAATATCGCGAGCTTGGCTTGAAAGATAAGCTTGCTGAAATGACTGAAGTGGAGCAACTTGAACTGCTTGCTTCAGATGGTATGTTAATTAAACGTCCAATCGTAACTGATGGGAAAAAAGTTACGTTAGGGTTTAAAGAATCAGATTTTGAGCAAGCTTGGAAATAACCGCTTTTAATCGCTTTTAATCTTGTTTTTATGAAAGAAGTATGGCACACTGAAAGTGAATATATTACATATTTATGGAGGGGTTTTTGCATGAACACACCTAAAGACTTACGTTACTCTGAAGAGCACGAATGGGTTAAAGTAGAAGATGGAAAAGTACGTATCGGTATTTCTCATTTCGCACAATCTGAACTTGGAGATATCGTTTTCGTTGAACTTCCACAAGTTGGCGACGAAATCAAAACAGATGATCCATTTGGTAGCGTAGAATCTGTAAAAACAGTTTCTGAATTATATGCACCAATCTCAGGTACAGTAGTTGAAGTAAATGCAGATTTAGAAGATAGCCCAGAATTCGTTAATGAATCACCATATGAAAAAGCATGGATGATCGTTGTAGAGCCTGCTGATGCATCAGAAGTTGAAAAGCTTATGACAGCTGAGCAATACGATGAAATGATTGCAGAATAAGACAAGCTTATAAGACAAGCCTGTAATAGAAAAACGTCGGAAACTACCGACGTTTTTTATTATCTTCATCCATTCTGCCATCATAGTGGATGAGGGTGAATGCCAGTATATTCCCTTAACAATAGGTGTCTAACAGTATCAATGACAAGATTTATTGATATAATAATGATAAGGGATATGTCTAAACGGGGGTGGCGTTATGTTCGAGGGGAAATGCTTAATTGTCGAAGGCCGTTCGGATAAGCTTCAAATTGAACCTATTTTAAATGAACATGTTAAAATACTTTGCACGAATGGTACAATTGGTGTGCATCAATTAGAAGAGTTACTTGATCCATATGAAGGCTGTGAGCTTTATACATTTTTTGATGCAGATACATCGGGTGATAAGCTACGAGCATTAATGGACAGACATTATCCAGAGGCCGAGCATTTACGTACAATGCCAACATATAAGGAAGTAGAGACAACTCCGAGAAAGGTGTTAGCGGCGATTTTGCTTCGTGCACATTTCTCAATCCATAATGAATATATTTTGTAAGGTTGCGTGAAAAAAGATGGAAGAATGGTCAAAAGAGCAGTGGGACGTGGCTATCCAGTCTGGTGAAAAGGCTGCTTTTTATTTATATACACCAATGTGTGGAACGTGTGTAGTTGCATCGAAAATGATGTCGGTTGTTGAACAATTGCTGCCACAGCTACAGATTGGTAAAGCGAATATTAACTTTATTGAGCAAATCGCTTATGAAAATAAAATTGAAAGTGTACCGTGTTTACTTGTATGTGAAGGCGGAAAAGTGACGGAGAAGGTTTATGCCTTTCAATCCGTACCGTATTTATACGAATTGTTAAAAAAATAAATTGACTGGACTTTACTCACGTGGTAAAGTACGAATATACTAAAAAATATAAATATATCGAACTCTTATAAAGAGCGGCTGAGGGAAGTGCCCTATGAAGCCCGGCAACCATCACAAATGTGAAAAGGTGCCAAATCACCCAAAGATTTTATCTTTGAAAGATGAGAGAACGGTTCAACGTATAAGTTACGTGACCCCTTCTACTTGTCTATAGTTGAAGGGGTTTTTTACTTCTTTCAGCCGCTGAAATAGAGGAACTCAGTCTAAGAACGCCACATCCTGTGGCAACGACTGAGTGACCAACGTCATGTTGGCCTAGAGCCTCCGGCGGATGTCATGGAATCGAAAAGGATTTCTTTGTGCCAGCACAAAGCCGATTCCAGACGCAATTATGCCGAGGCACAATTGATATAAGAAAAGGAGAATTCGCTATGATTCAGCTTCAAAATATTACGAAGAAATACAAGACCTCGAATGGCGAATTAACAGCAGTTAAAGACGTCAACCTTTCTATCGATAAAGGTGAAATTTATGGCATTATCGGCTATAGTGGCGCTGGTAAAAGTACAATGATTCGTTTGTTAAACGGTTTAGAAAAGCCTACATCTGGTACGGTAACGGTTAACAATCAAGAATTTTCATCCATAAAGGGGCAAAAGCTTAGAGATGCTAGACAAAAGGTCAGTATGATTTTCCAACATTTCAATTTACTTTGGTCTCGAACTGTTGCGGAAAACATTGCTTTCCCACTAGAAATCGCAGGTGTTCCAAAGGCAAAACGTGAGGCACGTGTGAAAGAATTGATCACACTAGTTGGCTTAGACGGACGTGCTAAAGCGTATCCATCACAATTATCGGGGGGACAAAAGCAACGTGTAGGCATCGCTCGTGCACTTGCTAATAATCCAGAAGTATTGTTATGTGATGAGGCAACATCCGCACTCGATCCGGAGACAACAGATGCTATCCTAGATTTACTTGTCGATATTAATGAACGACTAGGTTTAACGATCGTGTTAATCACACATGAAATGCATGTTATTCGTAAAATTTGCCACCGTGTAGCGGTTATGGAAGCTGGAGAAATTGTAGAACGTGGTGAAGTATTACAAGTATTCCAAGCGCCACAAGCGGACATTACAAAAAAATTCGTTTCTCAAATTACAGATACGAAGGAGACACAGGAAACTGTGGCACAAATTAAAGCAAATTACCCTAATGGACAACTTGTAAAGCTAATATTTGTAGGAGAAAAAACAGAGCAGCCTGTCATCTCACATCTTGTAAAACAGTGTGATGTAGAAGTAAGTATAGTACATGGTAATATTTCGCAAACAAAAAATGGTGCGTACGGTACACTTATTGTACAAATTGAAGGCACAGAGTCGAATGTTGCAGCTGCACTTAGCTACTTGCATACAGTCGAAGTACAAACGGAGGTGATTGCCAATGCTAACTAATTTCTTTCCGAATGTCGACTGGGAAAAAATGTGGGAAGCTACGTATGAAACGTTGTATATGACAACAATCTCTACGGTGATCACATTTATACTTGGATTAGTAATTGGGATCTTATTGTTTTTATCAAGTCCAAACCAACTATGGGCCAATAAACTGGTGAACTTTTTAACAGGCTCAATCGTTAATATTTTCCGTTCGATTCCATTTATCGTTTTGATTATTTTATTAATTCCATTTACGAAATTTTTACTCGGCACAATTCGTGGCGCAGATGCTGCTTTACCGGCACTAATTATCGGAGCTGCACCATTTTATGCGCGTATGGTATTAATTTCATTACGTGAAATCGATAAAGGCGTTATTGAAGCGGCTCGTTCAATGGGTGCTAAAACGTCAACGATTATTTGGAAAGTTTTAATTCCAGAATCGTTCCCAGCGCTTATTTCTGGTCTTACTGTAACGGCTGTAGCACTTGTTGGCTATACTGCGATGGCAGGTATTATCGGTGCAGGCGGTCTAGGAAACTTAGCATTCTTAGATGGTTTCCAACGTAATCGCCAAGATGTAACTTTAATGGCGACTATATTAATCTTAATAGTAGTATTTATTATTCAATGGATTGGCGACTTAATTACAGCCAAAACAGATAAACGCTAAAAAGAAAAAAGCGTATCTCGCTACGAACATCAAAAAAGTTATTTCGGTTTTATGCCGCTAACATATTTTAAATTAGTTAAAAGGGAGTGCAATAAAATGAAGAAATTTTTAACAGGATTATTTTTATCAGTATTAGTATTAGCCTTAGCTGCTTGTGGTGCTGGCAAAAAAGATGATACAAACTCAAACGCATCATCTGGTGATAAATCAGACAATAAAGAAAATGTAACATTAACAATAGGTGCTTCTAATACGCCTCATGCGGTTATTTTGGAAAAAGCAAAGCCAGCTTTAGCTAAAGAAGGTATCGATCTTAAAATTGAAACGTATCAAGACTATGTATTACCAAACCAACATTTAGAATCAGGTGAACTTGATGCAAACTATTTCCAACACCTACCTTTCTTAGAGCTTAGCATGAAAGAAAATGGCTACGACTTTGTAAATGCTGGTGCCATTCACATTGAACCAATCGGAATTTACTCTAAAAAATATAAAACTCTTGAGGATCTACCAAAAGGTGCAACAATTTTACTTTCTAGCTCAGTTTCAGACCACGGTCGTATGCTTTCATTGTTAGAAGCTAAGGGCTTAATTAAATTAAAAGATGGCGTTGATAAAACAGCAGCAGAAATAAAAGATATCGCAGAAAACCCTAAAAACTTCAAATTCGATGCAAATACTGCTCCAGAAATGCTTGTACAAATGTATGAAAATAATGAAGGCGATGCAGTTTTAATTAACTCGAACTTTGCAATCGATAACAATATTAATCCATTGAAAGATGCAATTTCTCTTGAAGATAAAGAATCTCCTTATGTAAATATTGTAGCTGTACGTGCTGGTGATGAAACAAAACCAGAAATTAAAAAATTGATAGAAGTATTAAAATCTAAAGAAATCCAAGACTTCATTATTGAAGAATGGAAAGGCTCAGTTGTGCCAGTTAAATAATTTATTTAAAGGGGTGTGTAAGTATAAAACTTACATACCCTTTTTCTTGTTATCGAAAGAATTGAATAATAAACAAAGGCTGATTTTTACTCCGATTTGGCGCTGACAGGATGAGTCGACAAGCTGGAATAAAATAGTGTTTTTTGTAGTTTGAAAGGGTATGTAATTTAAAAGATTACATACCCTTTCTTCTTATTATAAAAAGGCTGTCTTTTATCAGAAAAATATAACTTTTTGTCAGGAGAGGTATTATTCTGTAGTTTATAACAAAAATATAATAATATTTTAAAAGTGATTGATTTACCAAAAATTTTGTATAGAAATTGTTTAGTCATATTTATTACTATAGTTGTTGTGTTTATAAATCAAAAGAATGATAGAAAAATAACGAAGAAGAATAACATGCTTCTTCCATCAACTGGAGTGAACACAAATGAATAAATTAATCGTTGCGGAAGATATCATGCAGGAGCATGAGGTGAAGGGTTATTTTGAAATTTTGCGTGAGAGTGTTATTCGTTCGCGTCTAACAATGACTGCAGTCTTTTTTAAAGTAGCGAATTCCTCACAAGGAACTGATATAGAACGTAATCAAGTGAATCATCAAATTTCAGCTTTTTTAAAATCTAAAATACGAAAAACAGATTTACTTTTCCAACTAGCAGATGGCATGCATTGGGGGATATTTTTTCTGCAAAGTAGTGAAGTAGAGGTAAAAGCATTTTTAAAACGAATTTTCGCAATTCTAACGCAAGAAAGGGAATTTCAACAAATAGCGTTAAAAGCTTCCGTTACTGAAATAAGAAATAATAATGTTGATTTTGAAACATTGTTAGAGAAAAATAAGCACAAACTAGCAGATGAAGAACAGCCGACTTGGTCAGTAGAACAGGTTACAGATTATCGTGTACAACCGACGGAGCAAGTAAAGGTTAGCATTATTGAACAAAATGAAATCTTTAGAAAAGTGCTAGAAACGACACTCGAAAATTTAGACATTCCTCATTATACTTTTGACGTGTCGACCTATGAAGATGGCTATGATTTTTTACAGTCCGATAACTATAAATCTGGCCATATGCATTTAGTTTTGATGAACGATATTTTACCACGTAAAAATGGCTTAGAAATTTTGCACGTTTTGCGAGAAATGCCGAATGAGAAAAAGTTCATCATTTATATGATGTCAGAACGAAACTCAGAGGGTGCAACACTGAATGCTTATGAAGGTGGCGTCGATGAATATATCGTAAAACCATTTAATTTACGTTTGTTAGAAGCAAAAATTAAGAAGACTTTTGCGAGGTTTTGGCTATGATCAAGCTGTCGATTCCTTTTCTTTTAACGGTCAGCGGTATTTTATTAACAGTTCTATTTTTATTTACGATCTATATACTTGTTCAGCGCAAGCGGGAGATTCGTTTTGCAGAAGTGCGTGATACTTTTTTACAAAACTCTTCACAGCAATGGTACAACTATTTAATCAATGATGAAATTTTCTCTATAGTGCTTGTACCCCGAGAGAGAGCTCAAGTAGCAGCTATAGAAATAATCTTTTCATCTTATTTGAAAAATATAAGCAATGAGAAAGTTGAACACAAAATAAAAGAGTTTTCTAATCTCTATTTAAAAAAGTATTATGAAAAGGATTTGACCAGTAAACGATGGAGCATTAGGATGAATGCTTTATATCATATTGCTGATTTACAGATAGAGGATTTATTAGAGACATGTCTTCAATTCGAAAAAACCAAAATTTCGGAGGAGGAATATTTTCAACTGTTAAAAATATACTCTCTCTTCCAACCAGAATTGTTTATCGAAAAAATTAAAGAATCGAACATTCATTATTCTGAAAGCGAATATAGAAGAGTATTTGTCTTGTTAGAGGATGACGTATTTATTCGATTATTTGAAGACTTTAATAGCTGGACAACAAATATCCAATTTGCTGCAATTGATACTGCAGCTGTAAAAAGAAATATACAATACATTGATCGGTTAAAACAGCTATTAACGCATGAGGTTCCAGAAATACAAATAAGAGCATTAAAAGGTCTTTATGAAATTGGTGTAATTGATGAAATCGATCCTTATGTTCCATTTGTGACATCAGATATGTGGGAAATAAGATTAATGGTTGCGAAAATCTTTAAGCATGTACCTCTAAACTATACCTATGCTTATTTAGAACAACTTCTTCAAGATGAAAATTGGTGGGTTCGCTCACAGGCTGCTAAAACAATTGCTGAAAATAGAGATGGAATTGCGAAATTACAGCAATTTATGGAATCCTCAAATGACCCATATGCAATTGACATGGCTCGTGAAACAATCGTCAGAAAGCGAGGGAACAAATGAAAGTATTTTTAGATTTTTGTATGTGGTTCTTTGGTGGATTTATTCTATTTTATATGTTGTTCGTTATTGTTTCGTATTGCGCCATGTTTGTTATAGCCATGTTAGTTATGCGAAAACGCTATAAATTAGACCCCTCAGAGTATGATGATGCGCATACAGATGCCTTTTACTCAAAACCAGTATCCTTATTAGTTCCTGCTTACAATGAAGAGATTGGCGTTGTAGACACAGTCTATTCATTGTTGAATTTACGATATCCACAAACGGAAATTATCATTATTAATGACGGGTCTACTGACTCTACACTACAAACCGTAATCGAGCATTTCCGAATGAAGCCCGTTGATAAAATTGTTCGTACACATATCCCTACAAAACAAGTTAAACAAATTTATGAATCTGAAATCTATAAAAATTGTATTTTAGTAGATAAAGAAAATGGTGGTAAGGCAGATGCATTAAATGTTGGTATTAATGTATCTCAATATCCATATTTCTGCTCTATTGATGGTGATTCAATCTTAGATGAAAAATCATTGCTTCGTGTGATGAAACCGATTGTTTTATCTGATGGTGAAGTGATTGCGGCAGGAGGAAATATCCGAATTGCCAATGGCGCAAAAATGCAGCTTGGTTCCGTTACTGAAACACACTTATCAAATAATTACTTAGTGATCATGCAAATAATAGAATATGCGAGAGCCTTTTTAATGGGGCGAATAGCTTTAAGTAAATACAATCTTGTGCTTATTATTTCGGGAGCATTTAGTGTGTTTTCGAAGGAATGGGCTGTGGAAGCGGGCGGTTATTCAACGAATATTATTGGAGAAGACATGGAGCTCGTCGTGAATATTCACCGTTTGATTAGAAAGAAAAAAGAAAAGAAACGTATAGAATTTGTTCCAGATCCTGTATGCTGGACTGAAGCACCTCAGTCATTAGGGGTTTTGCGAAACCAGCGTAGACGTTGGCATCAAGGATTATTTGAAAGCCTATGGAAGCATAAGACGATGACGTTGAATCCTAAATATGGCTTAATAGGCATGCTTTCATTTCCATACTTTTGGCTAGTAGAATGCCTAGGACCACTAGTTGAGCTAGGTGGTTATATTTATATCGTAGTGGCATTTTTCTTAGGGGAAATCTATTATGAAGTAGCCATAATCCTGTTACTTCTTTTCGTTATTTATGGGGTAATTTTTTCAATAGCTTCTATATTATTCGAAGCATGGATTTTGAATACTTATCCGAAACCGAGAGAGCTACTACGCATGATACTTTTAGCATTTACTGAAATTTTCTGGTATCGACCACTCACTCTTTTTTGGCGCTGTGAGGGATTGCTCCGGTTTGTGCTAAGAAGAAGCGATTGGGGTAATATGAAGCGTGTCGGCATCGGTGAAAAGGAGAAAAGTGTATGAAGCGTATATATATAGGAATTATAGTCGTTCTAATTCTCATTATAACACCTATAGCATGGTGGTATTTCAGCGATGAAAAACCACTCAATGTTGCGATTCTAGATAAAACGGTTCCGAATGAAACTTATCGAGAGCATTTAGGTGTGAACTGGTTTTTAAACCATTATAAATACACAATCGATGAGCATCCGTATGATATACAAAAAAATTACTATGGTACGCTTCCGAATGATAAAACGAAGAAAGTGTCGGAAAAAAAGTTTCCGACTGACTATAGTAATTATGATGTTATTTATTTGGCTGATACGTACGGGGTTTATAAGGATGATTTAGATGAAAAAAAGCGCTTAGGTAAACGTTCAGAAAAAATTGTAGGCGGCTTGGAAATGGATGAATGGCAGTCTATAGTAGATCGTTTAGCAAGCGACAAGAAAAGTATGTTGATTGCTGAATACAATACATTTGCGTCACCAACGACAGTGGAAGTTAGAAAAGAGTTACAGGATTATTTAGGAATTTCATGGTCTGGATGGATTGGGCGATATTTTGATGAGCTTGATTATCATAAAAATACAGAAATTCCACAATGGGTTATAGATGAACATGGTGATAATTGGCCATACAAAGGCGGAGGCTTTCTTCTATTTAATGAAATTACAGAAAAGCTCATTGTGCTAGAGTTGGACAAGCATGTTAACACAGAAGGTATTCAAGTGCAATTTACTGAAGAAGGGAAAAAGTTCTTCAACACCTCTGCTCATGCAGAATATGGCTATTGGTTTGATATTATCACACCTAAATATGCAGAGGATGCTCTCGCTAATTATGAATGGGACTTAACAAAAGAAGGGGAAAAACTATTAGAGGACAACGATATTCCACAGCAATTTGCGGCAATCGTTTCACAGGATAAACGCTACACGACAAGCTATTATTTTGCAGGAGACTTTAACGATATGTCCCAGGTACCAACCCTTTACAAAATAAAAGGATTACCGACCATTTATAAATATGCTGAGAAATATGCAGATAGTTCATTTTATTGGTCAATCTATATACCGGTCATGCATAAAATTTTTGAAACGTTTGAACAAAAAGAAGTTCAAGAAAACGTTAATCATGACAAATTAAATTACAACGCACGTATTAAGGGCGAGTCATTTGAAATCTTACGAGATGGAAAATGGGAGCCGATAGTCTTTAAGGGCGTTAATATCGGTATGGGTAAACCAGGAGCATTCCCTGGTGAGGCTGCTATTACAGAAGAAGAGTACTATCGATGGTTCCGTCAAATTGCTGAGATGAATGCCAATACGATTCGTGTATATACATTACACCCGCCAGGTTTTTATCGGGCACTTGCAAAATACAATGAAGAACATCCAGATAAACCACTGTATGTATTGCATGGTGTATGGATTAACGAAGAAGGCTTGGTTGATTCATTAGATGCCTATGATGAAGCTACTCTAAAGGATTTTCAACTTGAAATGAAACGAATGGTAGACGTTATCCACGGTAATACTTATGTGAAGCCAGTAACAGGGCATGCCTCAGGATTATATGATGTGGACGTTTCAAAATATGTAATAGGCTGGGTGCTAGGAATCGAATGGTATCCACATATGGTTGTTGGTACGAATGAAAAACACGCTAATATAGGCGAATATAATGGAAAGTACTTTGAAACGAAAAGTGCTTCACCATTTGAGCATTGGTTAGCAGAGCAAATGGATCTAATTACTGTTTACGAGAAGGATAAATATAATTGGATCCGTCCAATGAGTTTCACAAACTGGGTAACAACCGACTTATTAGACCATCCATCTGAGCCTTCTGAGGATGAGGATTTGGTAGGCGTAAATCCAAATGTCATCTATACGAAAGGTGAGATGCAGGCACCAGGTCAATTTGCTTCCTATCATGTTTATCCTTATTACCCTGACTTCTTTAACTACGATCAAAAATATTTAAATTATAAAGATTTCCGGGGCAATAAAAATAGTTATGCAGGATATTTAAAAGAACTACATGAGGCGCATAATATGCCTGTTCTTGTTGCGGAATTTGGAATACCTGCAGCTCGTGGTATGACACATGAAAATGTTTATGGCTGGAATCAGGGCCATATGTCCGAACAGCAGCAAGGTGAAACGTTACAACATTTATATGAAGATATTATGCATGAAGGCTTGCTCGGAGGTCTTGTCTTTACTTGGCAGGACGAGTGGTTTAAGCGGACGTGGAATACGATGGATTATGATGATCCAAACCGTCGACCGTTTTGGTCTAATGCACAAACAAATGAACAACAATTTGGCGTACTAAGCTTTGATCGATCTAAAGTAAAAGTAGACGGCGATACAAAGGAATGGAAAGGTACACAAATGTACAATACCTCACCTTCTGACTCAACAGATTTTGCTGTCGATTATGATGAAAGATATTTGTATCTCAAATTAAAAAGTGATGTTTTAGAACAAGCCTCACCTCGTATTTTACTTGATGTAGTACCAAATCAAGGGAATACTTCAGCTACATCCATAAAAGATATGACGTTTTCAAATGGCGTAGATTTTATTGTGGAATTAAATAAAAGTGGAGACTCTCGAGTTGTCATAGATGAATACTATGATTTCTATGATTATTTTTACGGTCATAATATAAATCTGATTCCACCTCGTATGGCAGTTCCTACAAAAAATAGTGGTAAGTTTACTCCGATTTATTATGTGTTAAATAAACAACTGTACTTACCAGAGGAAGATAGAACTACCGACTTTAGTTATTATGAAACAGGGAAGCTGCTTCAAGGGAATGCCAATCCAAAAGCAAAAGATTATAATTCGTTAGTAGACTATACGTGGACGGATGATCATGTGATTGAGCTACGAATTCCTTGGCTACTAATCCAAACTAGAGATCCAAGCCAGCGTGAGTTTATGGGAGATTTATATAAAGATGGAGAGACAGCTTCGATGAAAGTCGATAATATTTATATTGGTGCGGTCTTTGTAGATAGAGAGGGCAAAGTTGTAAAATCTTTACCTGAGAAAAATGGCCAAGTCTTACCGAAACTCTCACCTTATACTTGGGAGCCATGGCAAACACCTAAGTATGAAGAGCGTTTAAAACAATCATATTATATTTTACAAAAATTATTTAAAGATTAATCAATTATGCCTCGGCATAATTGCGTCCGGAATCAGCTTTGTGCTTGCACAAAGAACTCCTTTACGATTCCGTGACATCCGCCGGAGGCTTTAACTTCTTTCAGCTGATGTTTGGACACCCGCTGAAAAGGGCTTAAAGCCACATTCATCTCATCATCTTTAGAGGTGGGAGATCTTTGCTGAAAGAAGTTACAAAGAGCTTAGGATAGGTGATTTTTTACCTATTCTAAGTTTTTTTATTGTTCGATAGAAAATAAAGAAAAGTTTTGCAATTCCGCCTATTCTCCGAACTGTATATTCTCACGATTGTTTATGTTAAATTACTACTAATACATTCGAGAAAGACAGTTGTTTTTTTAAGGAGGACATTATAGTGAAGTTTAAATTTGGTCTATTGGCAAAAATTATTGTCGCTATCTTTTTAGCGGTAATACTTGGAGGTTTTATGCCGGAGCCATTTGTACGTATATTTGCAACATTTAATGGCTTATTCGGTAATTTCTTAAACTTTGTAGTACCACTTATTATTATTGCATTTATTGCACCGGGCATTGCCCAGCTTGGGAAAGGCTCAGGAAAATTATTAGGCTTGGCAACATTCTTTGCTTATTTCTCAACAATCATTGCAGGCATGTTCGCCTTTTTAGTAGCGCGAAATGTGTTGCCTAACTTCATATCAAATGGTGCTATGGAAAGTATGAAAAACCCAGAGGAATTTTTAGCACAGGCATTCTTTAAAGTTGAAATGCCGCCATTAATGGGTGTGATGTCAGCATTAATTTTTGCATTCATCGTAGGGATTGGTATGACAGTCATCAAAGGCGATGTGATGAAACGTGGTTTTGAAGAGTTTAATGTAATCATTGAAAAGGTAATTGCATTTGTCATTATTCCACTTTTACCATTCCATATTTTTGGGATTTTCTTGAACATGACATATGGAGGTCAAGTAGCAAAAATCTTATCTGTCTTTGCAATTGTCTTCGTACTAATAATTGCGATGCATTGGGTAATATTGCTAGTGCAATACACTACTGCGGGAACTTTAAATAAGAAAAATCCGCTTAAGTTACTTCGAACAATGCTACCTGCGTATTTTACAGCATTAGGCACACAATCTTCAGCTGCGGCTATTCCGGTTACATTGCGACAATCACAAAAAACAGGGGCTTCAGAAAAAGTAACGAATTTTACAATCCCACTGTTTGCAACTATTCATTTATCAGGTAGTACAATTACAATCGTAACTTGCTCTTTAGGTGTTATGATGATGAACGGTATGGATATAGGCTTTGTGCAATATATCGGCTTTATATTTATGCTAGGTATTACAATGGTTGCGGCACCCGGTGTCCCAGGAGGAGGAGTCATGGCAGCAATAGGCTTACTGCAAACAATGCTCGGCTTCGACGAAACAATGGTTGCACTAATGATCGCACTGTATATAGCACAAGACAGCTTTGGTACAGCTACAAATGTAACGGGAGATGGTGCATTAGCCATGATTGTCGACCGTTTCAACAAACAAGCAAATTAATAAATATCAAAGTGAACGGATAGAATCACTAAAGAAAAAAATCGCCTGCTACGGCGATTTTTTTTTGCTTAGGTCGCGAAATAATATTGGAGTTCTCTTAAAGATTAACTAGGGGGTACTACTTTTCAAGATAAATAGCTAATGGTGATAAAGCGTTACGGATTCAATAGTATGAGGTAGCACACATTTTTTAAGACTAGAAAATTTTTTTGTGATAAGTAATTAAAGTTTTTACTTGCTGAAATTTAATAAAATTACATGTTTATGTAGGGATATATCGAAGGATTATAGTTCTAAAGAAAGGATGTGTGAGTTTATTTGGGATACTGGTAATTGGTAAAATAGTTATTTTTTCATTTATAAAGGAAATTGTATAGAAAATGTTAAGTTTTATTTAGTACTATATATGTATTAGATAGGTGCATTTTGAATTATAGGATAATGTTACTTCGTTGGATGTGCGATGAGGGAAAACATTACAAAAAAAATGAATCGTAAAAGAAATAACGATTGTAGAGATAGTCTTTGAATTAGGTTTTTAATTTCTTTCAGCAATTTTAGTAGCGAAAGTGAAACGCCAGCTACAAGTGTTTTTGTAGTGACATGCAAGCCTAAGCAAGAAATCGATTCTGGACGTAATTTTGCCGAGACATAATCGATCATAACTTAGACAAAGGAGGAATTTGTTTATGGGGATAAAAATTGAGCTAAGGGGATTAGCTTTATCAAAAAAAATCAAAACAAGAAGTGCAACAATTGGAATTGTTGGACTTGGTTATGTGGGGCTCCCGTTAGCCTTGGAAATCGTCAATAAAGGCTTTGCAGTAATTGGATTCGATAAAGACATTGAAAAAGTTACTAAAATAAAAAGCGGTGATAGTTATATTGCTGATATGTCTAATGCAGCCATAGAGAAAGCGGTTAATGAACAGAATTTTGAGCCGACATATGATTTTTCTAAACTTGCACAAGTAGATATTATTATTATTTGTGTACCAACACCTACAACCTCAGATGGAACACCTAATATCTCGTATATTGTTGATGCAGCAAATGCAATCGTACAGAACGTATCCTCAAATACTTTAGTTATTCTTGAAAGTACAACTTACCCTGGAACAACAGAAGAAATAGTTCAACCAATCTTAGAAAATGGTAACTTTGTTATTGGACAAGATCTATTTTTAGCTTATTCACCTGAACGTGTCGACCCTGGAAATTTTAATTTTTCAGTTTCCAACACGCCTAAAGTAGTTGGTGGAATAACAACATCTTGTTTAGAAGTTTCTAAGCTTTTTTATGAATCAGTAATCAATACAAATGTATTTGCTGTAACAAGTCCAAAGGTTGCCGAAATGGAAAAGTTACTAGAAAACACATTTAGGCAAATTAATATTGCTCTTGTCAATGAATTAAGTCAGATTTGTCATAAGATGGATATAGATGTGTGGGAAGTTATTGAAGCGGCTTCGACAAAGCCTTATGGTTTTATGCCATTTACACCTGGCCCAGGAGTAGGTGGTCATTGTATCCCGGTGGACCCTAAATATTTATTATGGGCTGGCCAGCAACATGGTATTGCTGCAACTTTAATTGAGACCGCTGATAAAATTAATAATTCCATGCCAAGCTTTGTAGTTGCAAGACTTGAAACTTATTTAAATGCGCAAGGAAAAGAGATAAGTGATGCGGAAATTGTAGTGATTGGAGTTTCCTATAAGCCAAATATTAATGATTTTAGAGAATCACCAGCATTACGTGTCATTGACGAATTAATGGACAAGCAATGTGGGCTAAATGTTATTGATCCATTTATTGAAACGTTTACAACTGGTAATTACATGTTAAACACAGTTTCACTTACAAAAGAAATCATTCAAAAAGCAGATGCTGTAGTCATTTTAACGAATCATACAACAATTGATTATTCATTAATTGATCAGCACGCTGCTTTAGTTTTTGATACACGTAATACCCATCACTTATTCGAGAATGAAAAATACTACAAATTATAGGAGGGATTCTGTGAATGTGAGTCGACTGAAAATATGTAGTCTATTATTCATTTTATTTTTAACAGGATGTCAATCGTCTGCTCAAACTAATCAGGTTCAACCAGTTGATTCAACAATTGAGGTAAAGGAACATGATGGGACGATGAGTGAAATTTATAGTCACGCAAGCATTCTTAGTCCGAGGATAGCATTAACCTTTAATGGGCTTGCTGACAATGAAACAATGCTGAAGCTATTAAAGGTATTAGACCAATGTAACATGAAGGCAACATTTTTTGTAGAAGGAACGCGAGTGGCACAAGATCCTGAGTTAGTGAAGGACATTTTAGCAAAAGGTCATGAAGTAGAAAATGGTACGCTGACGTTTCCTGATATGACCGATTTAAATTATGAAGAAACCTATAAAGAGATCTATTTAACGAATCAAGTTTTTGAAGAGCATCTAGGTTATACACCAAAATACGTTCGAAGTCGTTCTGGTGACTCAACTGACAATATGCGTTTAGCAACTAAAACGCTCAATATGAAGGGAGTCGTAGCATCTTCCATAAATCCGAAAGATCGAAATATGCAAAGTGCCGAAGAGATAACGGATTATATTCATCGTTTTATCAACAGTGGATCAGTCATTCATTTAAACACATACATTAATCCTGCGATTATTGATGTTGTACCACTATTGTCTCAATTGGGGAAAGAACAAGGATATGCTTTCTCTACATTAACGGACGTATTAGATGAGCAATATATAGCAAAACCCTTAGAGTCAATAGAAGGCTATGACGCTATTAAAGTGAATCTGGATTATGAAAATGTAAAACCAAATATGTACTACCGTAAAAATACTTCTAAAAAGGAAGTTGCTTTAACCTTTGATGATTGGGCGAGTGAGGAGAGACTTAAAGAAATTTTAGATGTTCTTGATAAGTATAACGTTCACTCTACATTCTTTTTAATCGGCAAAGGTGTGGAAAAGGAACCGCAACTAGCGCGATTAATTGTTGAGAAAGGCCATGAGGTTGCAAGCCACTCCTACAATCACCTTGATGTAACGACAATGACACCGGAGGAACTCCAAGAGGATGTCGTGAAGGCGCATAAGGCGTTAACATATGCCTTACAGGAAGAACCTTTATTGTATTTCAGACCTAATAAAGGTGCTATTAATGAAGAATCAGCGAAAATTATTGCCGCAACAGGTATCAAATCCATTGCTATGTACGATATTGCATCATTCGATTGGAATTTAGAATATACCGTTTCAGATATTTATAATCGTGTGATGAGTAGGATTGGTCCAGGAAAAGTAATTGTTATGCACATTTTAGATGGTACAAAAACAGTCGAGGCTTTACCAGTAATCATTGAAAAGCTGCAAAAAGATGGGTATAGCTTTGCAAAAATGTCGACTTGGATTGAAGAAGATTCAAATAAGAAAGTGAATTGATAATCATGAATAAGAAAAAAGAGATTTTAACGATACCGCGCTCTGATCGACGAATTTTATCGAATATTCCTGACCCAGAAAATGTACGAAATCTCGTTAATCGACGAGGTGCTTCGTATCAAAAGGAAGAAATCGATCCTACAGATGTCAATGAAATATATCGTTTACAGCTGTTAAGTTTACGCTATGAAACTAATTTTGAAGTACAAATTAAAAGAGTAAAGCAAAAGGTTAGTGACAAACATTATGCGGAGGATATTTCGGTTACAGGTATCCTTATATTTTCAAATAGTCCTAATAATTTTGAAATAGATGAAATTATTACGATGAAATTTACTATACCTGGTGGTGCGATGCCGGAGGGCTATGAATCTAAGGTAAAGGTAAAAGCGAAAGTTGTTCGCCATTTTACGAAAGAAGTAGATGATGAAACTAGATGCTATTATGCATGTGAATTTCTACAGCCTTTAAATGACTATATGACTAAAAAACGTTGGGGACTATCAATCTTTGTGGCAAGTTTATTTCTATTGATTGTTTCTCTTATTGTGGTATTAATGAGGGCTGAAAGTGTTATTTATTTCAGATTCAATAAATTCCTATATCTATATAGTATTATTGCTGCAACATTTCTTTTAAGTCGATATTTATTCGGTATTTTCTATAGGAATGTCCCGATAAATCCTAAATTTGAACCGGGCGTTTCTATTATTATTCCAGTGTTTAACGAAGAAGAGTGGATTCATAGAACAATTTTAAGCTGTATTAATCAGTATTATCCTGTAGACAAATTAGAAGTTATTGTTGTAGATGACTATTCAACAGATAGAACTGAGGAAAAAGCTAAAGAAATGATTGAACTTATTCATAGTGAGGGTGAGCGATTTAAAACAAAGAATCGTTTAAGCTTCCATAAGCTACCTCAAAATGGGGGGAAACGAGAGGCTCTAGTGGCCGGAGTGCATCTAGCCAAACACGATTTAGTCGTTTTCGTAGATTCAGATAGTTTTTTAGAACCTCATGCTATTCGAAATATAGTGCAGCCTTTCCAAGATCCTAAAATGGGCGGTGTGGCTGGAAGAACAGAGGTTGAAAATAAATTTACAAATGCTCTGACAAAATTGCAAACCGTTCGCTATTATATAGCCTTCCGGATAATGAAAGCTGCTGAGTCTTGGTTTGATACAGTAACTTGTTTATCTGGTCCATTAGCGTGTTATCGAAAAGAGCTTATTTTAAAGAATGAAACAGCATGGTTAAACCAAAAATTTCTTGGACAACCCGCAACATTCGGTGATGACCGTAGTATGACAAATTATATTTTAAAAACACATCGAACGGGATATCAGGATAATGCCGTATGTTCTACAATTGTTCCATCAGATTCAAAAGTCTTTTTATCTCAACAAATGAGATGGAAACGATCTTGGCTACGCGAATCGTTACGAGCATTTTTATTTATGTGGAAGAAGGAACCTTTTATGTTTCTTTTCTTCATCATCGGTTTAATCGTACCGATAGCAGCCCCTATTGTTGTTGTTTACAATCTACTTTATGTGCCAATTATGCATGGCGTTTTTCCAACTACGTTTTTAATGGGCTTGTTATTGATGGCAATGCTAATGAGTTTGGCCCATCTTTTCTTTCGAAAAAGTAAGTTATGGACATTTGGCTTTATCTTTGTACTTTTCTATGAATTTATTTTGCTGTGGCAAATGCCTGTTGCATGGGTTACATTTTGGAAATCAACATGGGGTACGAGAGAAACACCTCAAGATGTCATCGCCAAAGAAAAGAAATTGGAAAAACAAAAATTGCGAAAATCCCGATTTTCGATTCTAAATAGAAAAATGGGTGAGAAGAAATGAGTGAAAAAAATGTTGTATTAAATCCAGCAAAAAAAAACCGAAGGAAAATAATACGATCCATTGTTCAAGCGATTATCGTTATATTTTTAGCGATCATTTTAATACGTGTAGTGTTTTTAACAGAAAAAAGGGTAGAGGAAACGGTTCCTCTAGAAAATAAAGATGGTTTCATCGCATTATCATATTTTGGTGTGAGCAGAGGCGAGTCTCCTAAATACGTATCTAAAGAGAATTTAAAAAAACAACTAGCATTACTTGAAAGTCAGGGTTATCAAACAATTACTCAGCAAGATATTTTAGATTTTTATCAGAAAGACAAACCGTTGCCAGAAAAAGCTTTGTTTTTATCATTTGAAGATGGACGGACAGATTCTAGTATATTTGCTCAAAACATCATGGAGGATCTAAACTATAAAGCTACGGTGTTTACGTACGCCAATAAAATGGATACACGGGACAACAAATTTTTAAAGCCGAAAGACTTATTACTCATGGAGAAAAGTGGGTATTGGGAGTTGGGCTCTAATGGGTACCGTCTAACATATATTAATATTTTTAATAATAAAGGACAGTCGTTAGGTGTATTAGATGAAAATAATGTGCCGAATAAAACAACTATCGAATATTATAATCATTATTTAATGGACTTCATTCGCAATCAATATATGATTCCAAGTGAAACGCGACAGGAAATGGAAAAACGTATTCAAAAAGATTACAAGCTAATGCAAGATATTTATGAGGAGGAATTAGGAGAAGTTCCTAAAGCTTATGCGATTATGCATTCCAACTCACTTTATAATAATATGGATTCGTTAGTTGAACGTGCGAATAATAAAGAAATTAAAGATAAATTTAATATGCATTTCAATTTGGAGCTAGGGGCATATAATGATGCGGATGCTAATCTTTATAACTTAAGTAGATTGCAAGTTTCGCCCTATTGGTCTACCAATCACTTGATGATGAAAATCCGCCAAGCTAGTAAGCAAAATGTAGAATTTGAAGTCGGAGATCCTAATCGAGCAAAAGAATGGTCTGTCATGAATGGTGCAGCAGAATATGAAAATAATGCGATTACTATAACATCTGCACCTGCTAGTGAAGGTCGGGTAATATTGAAGGAAACACTTCCAGAGCAATATAATATAAACTTTGCCTTTAAAGGGAATGTCGTTGGACAACAATCTATTTATTTAAACTATGATGAAAAAAATGATAGCTATATTCGGGTAGCTTTAATCGATAATGAGATTGTTGTTTCTGAGAAAACACCAGAATCAAGCGTTGTTGAGAAGGGGCGTTTCCCGTTAAATGAAATAAAGTGGAATGAAGAAGAGTATGCATTTAATAAGGCTACTGTATACAATTATCAGGATACGCAAAAAGGCTCTAGAATTGATAAGGAAGAATATCCACGAAACCTAACAAAAACAAGAGAATTTAACATTGCTGTTAATAAGGATAAAATTAAGATAGATGTAGATAAGGTATTATCCAAAACAATACAAGTAAATCCTGATATTCAAGGATCACAAATTGGATTTGGTGCGATGTTCAGCACAAAAGAAACTTCGCATGAACAGTATGCAGATGATATTTATGATACATTCATCGAAGATATTTTGATTACAGATAGTAACGATCGTACACTTTTTACTAACCAATACACGAACTTCGATAAAGTAAAGCACAAAACAATGACTTTCATTAATAGCGTTGTGGATTTCTTTATTGAAACCTTCTAAAGCGGGGAGAACTAAATTCAAGTGAAAAAAATTTTATTGTTTATCTGTCTAGCGCTACTAATTATCACGGCCTGTAATAATAGTAAAGAAGAACCTGTGAAGGCGAGAGAACTATTGAAGAACAAAGAAAAGCTTCAATTATCTATTTGGTTACCTGAATGGCAAATCAAATCTGCCATCGAGGATGTGGGAAATTCAGAACAGGGCTTACAAGACATTCGCGTTTTTGGTGCTTATTTTAATGAGAGTGACCAATTATTATTAACTGAAGATACGATAGAAATGTTGAAACAAACACAGCAACAATTTAATGAATCACATCAAGTGATACTTACGTTAATTAACGATACTGTTACAGATAACGCCCCTTCAGTTCAGAAGGATAGCAAATTATTAAATCGATTGTTTCAAAATGCGTCATCAAGGCAGCGACATATTGATAATATTTTGCAAGTTGTTGACCAATACAATGTGAATGGTATCGAAATTGATTATGAAAAGGTTGCTAAAGAGGACCTTCCTGGGTATGTCCGTTTCCTAAACGAACTTTATAAACAGTTATCAAAAAAAGGTATTTCATTACATGTCGTACTAGAGCCTAGCTTCCCGTTTGATGTTAAATTGCCAAATGGACCTAAATATACAGTGATGGCTTATAATGTGCACGGATATCATAGTGGTCCAGGTGCAAAGGCGGACTTTTCATTTTTAAATGATTTAATAAAAAAAATTAAGAAGTCCAATCAAAAACTAGCGATTGCTTTTGCAACTGGGGGATTTGAATGGGTAAATCAAGGCAAAACAGTTGCATTAACAGAGATAGAGGCAGAGGAATTACTGAACAAAACGAAAGCGGTTAAACAACGAGATAAAGCAAGTGGTGCTGTATATTTCACGTATGTAGATGAACAAAAAGTGAAGCATGAAGTTTGGTATGCCGATCAGGAAACACTTGAAAAATGGACAGCACACGTACGAAAGAAACGCTACAATGAGATTGTTTTATGGCGTGCCGGAGGTCTAAGTTCGAAAACGTTACAATGGATTAACGAACAATCAGAGGAGTGACGAATCGGATTGCTAGAGAGACGGATGGCACAGTCGAAGTCGTGGATAGAACAGCCGAAGTCGTGGATAGAACAGCCAAAGTCGTGGATAGAAACGTCAAAGTGGCGGATAGAGAAGCCAAAATCGTGGATAGAATCGCCAGAGCGACGGAAAGACCCGACGAAACGACGGATATAAATATCAAAGCGACAGAAAGAACCGCCAGAACGACGGAAAGAAACACCTAAACCTACAAAAAAATCGCCACATACGGCGATTTTTTTATTGGAATTGAGAAAGTCGTGAAAAGAAATTGGTAACGAAGTCTAAAAATATTTTTTCTGATGGAGCAATTTCGCGGTTTACAGGTGAAATAATACCGACTGTTCTTGGAATTGTAGGTGATTTAATCGGTACCTTTACTGTGAAGCGAGCAGCTGAATCATATAGGGAGCTTTCTGGTAATAAGCTAACCCCGATGCCCGCAGCGACAAGACCTTTTAGTGCATCTAAGTCTTCACCCTCAGAGATGACTTTTGGCAAGAAGCCGGCAGCGCGACAGGCATCCATAGCTACTTTATGTAAAATATAGCCATCTGGGAATAACACAAATAAATCATTACGTAAATCAGCAAGTTGAATACTTTCTTTTTTGGCTAATGGATGTTTTGCTGGCAGTAATGCAGCGATATTTTCAGTAAATAATATGGTTGAACGAATTGTTTCGTCCTTCGGTGGAAGTGGACCTAAAAAAGCTAAATTTAACTCGCGGTTTTTGACTGCATCGATTAAAAAACGATAAGAACCTTGACGGAGTTGGAATTGCAAATCTGGATATTCACGCGTAAAGGCAGAAATAACAGTTGGCAATACATAGCTAGCTAAGCTTGTTGGAAAGCCGATTTTTATTGTACCTTTAGCAGGGTTTAAATATTCTTCAACTTGCTTTGCGGCAAAATCGATGGCTTTTAAAGCAGTAATGGTGTGCTCGAGAAATGTTTTTCCAATCGGTGTTAATTTAACATTGCGTCCTACACGTTCAAAAAGTGGTGTGCCTAATTCATCTTCTAAATTAGCAATTTGTCGGCTTATTGCAGATTGAGCAACATGAAGATGTTCGGCAGCCTCTGATATGTGTTCGCGTTCTGCAACTTCAACAAAATATCGTAATTGACGTAACTCCACTAGATATTCACCTCTATTAATCGAAAAATACGATTGATTATTCTTCAATTATATACTATTAAGATGAAAATAACTGAAAATAAACAAATGTTAACCGGTGCGAATTAAATGACGGGATATCTCAGTAGCTTCATTGAAGCGCGGAGAGGAACGAATGCTAAATGCGTCACGCCCTGTAATAAAGCCTTCGTGACCAACACCTGCCACTGTCGCGCAAAAACAACTACCGCTACTGCAACGTTAGCACTTCACTGCCGCGCAAATAAGATCCTGCTGCCCCGAAGTCCCCAGCCGGAACGGAAATCCCTCACGTTATGGTGGTAAATCTTTTTTTACGAACTAGAACTCTATAAATTTCTTTCCCTTATTTGATTCTATTCTAATAAAAAAGGTTATAGTATTGGTACTGTTCTTTATACATTTTTGTCACAAAACCGCTACAATTAGCGATTCCTAAGGGGTTTCCACTATGTAGCTAGATGAAATCCGTTCTCAATTAGATTTATTTTATTGAAAATAAGGGAAGTCGATTCTCATTGTCAATAACGATAAGCAATATTTTGAAAATGCTTACAAACTCTTTGTTTTTAAGGATTGTTTCAAAGAAAAGTGAAAGTGATTGAAATGGTTTGCATAGAGAACGATTTTCAGTTAAGATTAGAATGATGATAATTAAGGGATGGTTCACCATTCACTGAACACACTATGGAGGTATTTTATGTCAACTTTAGTTATTAAAGATCTTCACGTTGAAATCGACGGGAAAGAGATTTTAAAAGGCGTAAATCTTACGATCAATACAAATGAAATTCATGCAATCATGGGACCAAACGGAACTGGTAAATCTACACTAGCTTCTGCAATTATGGGTCACCCTAAATATGAAGTAACTTCTGGTACAGTTGAGCTTGATGGCGAGAATGTACTTGAAATGGAAGTGGACGAGCGTGCTCAAGCAGGTTTATTCCTAGCTATGCAATATCCTTCTGAAATCGCTGGTGTAACTAATGCTGATTTCTTACGTTCAGCTATCAATGCACGTCGTGAAGAAGGCGATGAAATTTCTCTAATGAAATTTATCCGTGAATTAGATAAAAACATGGAATTCCTTGAAATGAATGAAGATATGGCACAACGTTATTTAAATGAAGGTTTCTCTGGCGGTGAGAAAAAACGTAACGAAATTCTTCAATTAATGATGATTAAACCAACTTTCGCAATTTTAGATGAAATTGACTCTGGTCTTGATATTGACGCGCTTAAAGTTGTTTCAAAAGGAATCAATGCAATGCGTGGAGAAGGCTTCGGCTGCTTAATGATCACTCACTACCAACGTCTACTTAACTACATTACACCAGACCATGTACACGTAATGATGCAAGGCCGTGTTGTTAAATCAGGTGGCGAAGAGTTAGCACAACGTTTAGAAGCGGAAGGCTATGACTGGATAAAAAAAGAATTAGGTATCGAAGAAGAAACAGAAGAACAAGAAGCATAAGAGGGAGGACGAACTAGCATGACAGAGGAACTTAACTTGCCTGTAACAGTACAGGACGTGCGCTCGTTCTCAGAAGCAAAGGGAGAACCGGCTTGGTTTACTGAGCTTCGCGCGGCAGCACTAGACAAAGCAACTGGTTTAGATATGCCAAAACCAGACAGAACAAATATTACAAAATGGGATTTCTTAAATTTCCCAACTCATACAGTTGACAGTGAAGGATTTGCTTCACTTGATGCTTTACCAGAAGAAGCAAAAAGCTTAATTGATCTTGAAGCACAAGAAAACCTTTATGTTCAACGCAATAATACACCAGCTTTCATTAAAACATCACAAGAATTAGCTGATAAAGGTGTTATTTTTACAGATATTTTAACGGCGGTTCGTGAACACGGTGACCTTGTTAAAAAGTACTTCATGACAGAAGCTGTAAAAGTTGATGAGCATAAATTAACTGCGCTTCATGCGGCACTTGTTAACGGTGGTGTATTCGTATATGTACCGAAAAATGTAATTATTGAACAGCCACTTCAAGTAATCTTCTTAAACGATAACGCAGAAGCTTCATTATATAACCACGTGTTAGTTGTAGCTGAAGCAAATTCAGCTGTAACATATGTTGAAACATATATTTCAACAGTTGAAGAAGCAAAAGGTCAAGCAAATATTATTGCTGAAGTAGTAGTTCAAGACAACGCACAAGTTACTTACGGTGCGGTTGATGTACTTGCGAAAGGATATACTACTTATGTAAATCGTCGTGGACGCCTAGCTCGTGATGCGAAAGTAGATTGGGCTCTTGGCTTAATGAATGACTCAGATACTATTTCTGAAAACATTACACATCTAATCGGTGACGGTTCTAATGCTGATACAAAAACAGTCGTTGTTGGTCGCGGTGAACAAAAACTTAACTTCACTACTGAAGTTCGTCACTGGGGTAAGAACTCAAATGGTCATATCTTAAAGCATGGTGTAATGAAAGAAGCGGCACAATCAATCTTTAACGGCATTGGCTACATCGAAAAAGGTGCGACAAAAGCGGATGCACAACAAGAATCACGTGTGTTAATGCTTTCTGAAAAAGCTCGTGGCGATGCAAACCCAATTCTATTAATCGATGAAGACGATGTAACAGCAGGACACGCAGCATCTGTTGGCCGAGTTGATCCACTGCAACTTTACTACTTAATGAGTCGTGGTATCTCGAAAGCAGAAGCAGAGCGCCTTGTTATCCATGGATTCCTTGCGCCAGTTGTTACGCAATTACCAATCGAAGGCGTTCAAAAGCAACTGACGGAGGTTATTGAAAGGAAAGTTCGCTAATGATGAATAAAGACATTAAAAGCTATTTCCCGATTTTAAATCAGGAAGTAAACGGTCATAAACTTGTTTACCTTGATAGCGCAGCAACTTCTCAAAAACCTATTCAAGTAATTGAAGCGATGAAGCATTATTATGAATTTGATAATTCCAATGTTCACCGTGGTGTGCATACATTGGGTAATCGTGCTACTGACAAGTATGAGGGCGCACGTGAAAAGGTTCGTAATTTTATTAATGCTACTTCAACACAAGAAATTATTTTTACTCGCGGTACTACAACTGCTTTAAATACAGTAGCAGCAAGTTATGGTCGTGCTAATGTGGCTGATGGTGATGAAATTGTCATTACCCACATGGAACACCATTCCAATATTATTCCTTGGCAACAGCTTGCAAAGGAAAAAAATGCAACACTGAAATATATTGAGCTCGAAGCAGATGGCACACTTAATCTAGAAAAGGTTCGTGCGACAATTACACCTAAAACAAAGATTGTGTCGGTGTCTATGGCGTCAAACGTCCTTGGAACGATTAACCCAATTAAAGAAATCGCTCAAATTGCGCATGCTAACGGTGCGGTAATGGTAGCGGATGCTGCACAAGCAGCACCACATATGAAAATCGATGTACAGGATTTGGATGTAGATTTCTTAGGGTTCTCAGGTCATAAAATGTGCGGACCAACTGGGATAGGTGTACTATATGGTAAAAAAGAACACCTTGAAAAGATGGAGCCAATTGAATTTGGTGGCGAAATGATTGACTTTGTTGGACTTCATGAGTCGACGTGGAAAGAATTACCGTGGAAATTTGAAGGTGGAACTCCTATTATTGCAGGTGCAATAGGTTTAGGGGCTGCTATCGATTTCTTAACTGAAATTGGGCTAGATAAAATTGCGGAGCACGAGCATAAGCTTGCAGGCTACGCGATGGATCAGCTTGAAACAATTGACGGACTTAAAATTTTTGGCCCACGTGACCCGATGAAGCGTTGTGGCCTTGTAACGTTTAACCTAGACGATGTACATCCACATGATGTGGCAACGGTTCTTGATATGAGCGGTATTGCTGTTCGTGCAGGACATCATTGCGCGCAGCCACTAATGAAATGTCTTCAACAAGTAGCGACAGCGCGTGCAAGCTTCTATCTGTATAACACAGAAGAAGATATTGACCGCTTAGTGGCAGGGTTACGTTCTGCGAAGGAGTATTTTGGCGATGTCTTTTAATAATTTAGATCAACTATATCGTTCAGTCATTATGGATCACTATAAAAATCCTCGTAATAAAGGATTTATAGAAAACGATGCTGTAACGATTGATATGAACAACCCGACTTGTGGAGACCGTATTCACTTAACGCTAAAAGTGACTGACGGTATTGTCGAGGATGCGAAGTTTGACGGTGAAGGCTGTTCAATTTCGATGTCTTCTGCTTCCATGATGACGCAGCTCATCAAAGGGAAAAAAATTGATGAAGCATTAGAGCTTGCTGATGTTTTTTCTAAAATGATGATGGGTGAAGACTATAGCGATAAATATGACCTTGAGGATGTTGAGGCACTACAAGGTGTTTCTCAATTCCCTGCACGTATTAAATGTGCAACATTAGCTTGGAAAGCGATGGAAAAAGGTGTTAAGGAATAAATAATTCCTAATTTCAAGTGAAAGCATTAATTGTGCTTTCACTTGAAGTAAGGTTATTGAGCATTAAACAAAATAACAATTATTTATGAACGGAGGAGAAAAGATGGCTAAAAAAATGCCTGATATTGGCGATTACAAATACGGATTCCATGACAAGGACGTATCAATTTTCCGTTCAAAACGTGGTTTAACTGAAGAAATCGTCCGTGAAATTTCTAATATGAAACAAGAGCCAGAGTGGATGCTTGAGTACCGCTTAAAAGCACTTGAAACTTTCTATACAAAACCAATGCCGCAATGGGGTGGCGACCTAGGAGATTTAGATTTTGATGAAATTACGTATTACGTAAAACCATCAGAAGCTACACAAAAATCTTGGGATGAAGTACCTGATGAAATTAAAGCTACTTTTGATAAATTAGGTATTCCAGAAGCAGAGCAAAAATACCTTGCAGGTGTATCTGCTCAGTACGAATCTGAGGTTGTTTATCACAACATGAAACAAGACCTTGAAGATCTTGGTATTGTGTTCAAAGATACTGACTCAGCTTTACGTGAAAACGAAGATATTTTCAAACAATACTGGGGCAAAGTGATTCCTTACACTGACAACAAATTTGCTGCACTAAACTCAGCAGTTTGGTCAGGTGGATCATTCATCTATGTACCACCAGGTGTAAAAGTGGAAACGCCATTACAAGCTTACTTCCGTATTAACTCTGAAAACATGGGTCAATTCGAACGTACGTTAATTATTGTAGATGAAGGCGCGCACGTACACTACGTTGAAGGTTGTACAGCTCCTGTTTACACAACAAACTCTTTACACTCAGCAGTAGTAGAAATTGTTGTACGTAAAGATGCATACTGCCGTTATACAACGATTCAAAACTGGGCAAACAACGTTTACAACCTAGTAACAAAACGTACAGTTGTTGAAGAAAACGGTACAATGGAATGGATCGACGGTAACATCGGTTCTAAGTTAACAATGAAGTACCCAGCTTGTATCCTTAAAGGTGAAGGCGCTCGTGGTATGACATTATCAATCGCATTAGCAGGTAAAGGTCAACACCAACACGCAGGTGCGAAAATGATTCATATGGCACCAAACACATCTTCAACAATCGTTTCTAAATCGATTGCCAAACAGGGTGGTAAGGTAACATATATGGGTCAAGTTCGTTTCGGCCCTAAAGCAAGTGGTGCACGTGCTAATATCGAATGTGATACGTTAATCATGGACAACCAATCTACTTCAGATACAATTCCATACAACGAAATCTTAAATGATAATGTTTCTTTAGAGCATGAAGCGAAAGTTTCAAAAGTATCAGAGGAACAATTATTCTACTTAATGTCTCGTGGTATTTCTGAAGAAGAAGCGACAGAAATGATCGTAATGGGCTTCATCGAGCCATTCACAAAAGAATTACCAATGGAATACGCAGTAGAAATGAACCGCCTAATCAAGTTTGAAATGGAAGGTTCAATCGGATAATATAAGTAAAACCCCGTCACATCAACGTTTGTGGCGGGGTGTTTTTTTGCTTTCTTTGCGGTGTTAAAAGAATTATCACCATTCATTTTTCCAATGATACCTTCTATATTTTATATTTGAGTTTAAACAGATTGGGCTTCCTTTTATTATAAAGAATCGTTATCCATTGTCCTTCCTCAAAAAAAGGACGATTTTTCGTATGCGTCCATACTTTGCTCGTGACGGTGATAGGTTTATTTTGGAATGACGTAAATTGTACTGTCAGCTTCACCCTACGTTGTGATTCGCCTTTTGCATATGTAACCTCATTGGCAACTGTTCGGTGTGAAAAATCACTTTCGATAATCTGTGCGTTCGTTTCAATCCATTCAATTTTTTGATACTTCAATGGTAATAGCCATAGCGTGACGAGAATGATTAGAAAAAAGATACTCAAACCAATAATAATGAACATTTGTATCCTCACTTATTTTCTTTTTTTATTAAAATGTTAGAATATTAAGCTTCCAGAACTTAAAAAGTGAAATAAGGGAACCTGCTAGAGGGCGGTCCTTTACTTATTAAGTAATTATAACGCTATAAAGGTAATATTTTGTAGTCTTGAAGCTTCGATTATTACTTAGTACTCTTATATCTCCATGAGAAGTGCGAATGTGGCGGTCTCAAAAGTGCCCAAGCATCGTATAAAATAGTTTTGTCATATATAATATTTTTTTCAAAAATAGTTGACTTATTTTCAAGTTGTAACTATAATGGTTACAGCTGGAGGTGATGAAGATCAAAATTAGCAGTCGTTTTACAATCGCTGTTCATATTTTATCAATCATCAAGCAAAATCCATCGACCATTTGTACATCGGAATTTATGGCGGAGAGCGTAAATACAAATCCGGTAGTAATTAGGAAAATAGTATCCTATCTTAAAAAGGCAGGTATAGTGCAAGTGCGCCGGGGAACAGGTGGAGCTTCTTTGGTCAAAGATCTAGAGGCCATCACTTTGCTAGAGGTTTTTCGTTCAGTAGAAGTTGTAGAAGAAGATCAGTTATTTCATTTACATGAAAATCCAAATCCTGATTGTCCTATAGGTGCCAATATACAGGCTGTGTTAGAGCTGATTTTAGTGCAAGCACAAGAAGCTATGGAACAAGTATTAGCCAATATTACTATGGCGCAAGTAATTACATCTTTAATCCGTGAGATTCAACAATCACAAAAAATGCATTCTTGAATGCATTATTTATTTGACTTAGTTGTAACTAAGATGGTTACAATTAAAAGAGAAAGAGAGGTTTTAGTGGGTGACGCTTAAAATAAAAGCATATTCGGATTTTATTTGTCCTTTCTGTTTTTTAGGGAAAGGGCCATTAGATGAGATTGCAAATGAAAAGAATATTGAAATAGAGTGGATGCCATTTGAGTTAAGACCTGAACCATATCCGAAAATTGACCCTTGGAAGGAGCCGGCTAAATTAGGATCATGGGATTCCTATATTCTCCCTACAGCTAAAAAGCTAGGGATTGATATGCGATTACCGCGTGTATCCCCACATCCTTATACAAATTTAGCTTTTGAAGGATATCAATTTGCTAAGGTGCATGGAAAGGGAAATGAATTTCATCATAGAATTTTCACAGCGTTTTTCCAAGAAGAACAAAATATTGAGGATGTAGAAGTGTTAACTCAATTAGCGAATGCGGTAGGTTTACCTACAGGAGAATTCAAAGAAGCTTTACGTTCAGGTAAATATCGGGAAGCTCATCAAGAAGCTTTAAAGCATGCTTATGAAGAGGCGAATATTACTGCCGTTCCTACATTAATTATTGGTGATGAAATAATCCAAGGATTAGCTAGTAAAGAAAGACTAGCACAAGTGATCGATCAGCAATTAAAAAAGTAGGTTATGTAAATGATTTAAACAGTAGTGTATAAAATAAAGCTACTTGTAAAAATCTATGTAGATAAATAAATCTTATTAAAATTTGGAGGAAATACAAATGTCAGTAACAACAACTAATTTAAAAGAAGCAATTATTAATCGTCGTTCAATCCGTAAGGTGAAAAAGAACACAGCAATTACAAAAGAAAAAATTGAAGAGCTATTAAAAATCAGTGTACATGCACCGTCTTCATTTAATATGCAAAGTGGACGTGTAGTAGTATTAATGGATAATGAACACGAAAAGTTTTGGGACATTGTCAAAGAAACATTACGTGCACGTGTGCCAGCTGAAAATTTTGCAGCGACTGAAGAGCGCTTACAAGGCTTTAAAGATGGCGTAGGAACAATTTTGTTCTTTGAAGACCAAGCAACAATCAAACAAATGCAAGAAAACGCGCCTTCTTATAAAGAGCAATTCCCATTCTGGTCACATCAAGGAAATGCAATGTTACAATACGCAACATGGATGTCTTTAACTACTGAAGGAATTGGCGCATCTCTTCAGCACTATAATCCAATTATTGACGAGGAAGTTAAACAAACTTGGGATATTCCTGCAGAATGGAGTCTTGTAGCTCAAATGCCATTTGGTGAACCAAATGAACAACCAGGAGAAAAAACTTCTTTACCTTTTGAAGATGTAGTGAAGTTTTATTAATTAAAATATAACTACAATTAAACCCCATTAAGTGGACACGGTTCACTTAATGGGGTTTCTAACATATTAGTAGAATGAAAACTCGTATCCTACATAGTTGAAAACATTGGAAAACCCTATATTTTCTGCTACAGCGATGGATGGTTTGTTTGAGTCCATACAATCCCAATATGGAACCGAACTTTGCGTTAAGCAATCTTTTACAAAATAGTGAGCTAACTTTTGGGCTAATTTATTTCCTCGGTGAGCTTCTAATGTTTCAATGTCAATACAGTGGGTATTCTCAACGACAAAGCCTGAAAAACAAAGACTAACAATGTAACGATCGTAAACGATACAGTATCCGATCCCTGTATTCAAGAAACACTCAATTGAAGCCCAAAACGATAATATTTTAGAGTGTAAAAATGCGGGGTTTTTAATTGTGTTATCTTCAAACAGAGCGTTATCCATTTTTAAAACAGTATAGCCTTCTTTAATATTTGGCACATTATTGGCTTTATAGTTTTCTTTATGAAGCTTATATACTCTTTGCTTCCAACTACCAAGTTCCTGATGCTTAAATATTTTTTCAATCGTTTTATTCCACTTTTGATGATTACCAATGCCTTCGAAGTAATACAATCCCACTTTTTTCGCCTCTGGTACAATTACCTGATCAATAAAGTCGTTAATTTGATTATTAAATTGTTCATTATCTTCATTTCCTATAAAGAGAAATCCATCATTGTTCCCTAACCAAATAAGTGCTGATTGTGGTGAATCGATTTGATCCGCAAATATTCGACCAGGATTCACTCCCTCTACGACAGCTTTTACTTCTAATTGACCGTGCTCATTTAACAAAGCTTTACACCTGTAAAATTTATTTTTCTGCAGTTCAGTAATCATTTACATCTATCCTTTCACGTTCAGAATGATAATTAATAAAACGTATATTATGTGTATAAGTTGATTGGAGTGGAGGCTGGGCGACTCCTTGGGGATCAGCGATATAGAGGAACGAAGGTTAAAACCATCACATCCTGTGATAGCGCCTTCGTGACCAACATCGGTGCTGTTGCTGTCGCTGCACTTTCGCACAAACAAAACCCTCTGCTGCTGCCGCTACGTTAGCACTACGCTTTCGCGCAAAAAACATCCTGCTGCTGCCGCTACGTTAGCACTACGCTTTCGCGCAAAAAACATCTGTTGGCCCGAGACCCTGGAGCGAGCCTTGCGAGTGAAGCGGCTCATCGGACGCCCCAGGAAGCTCTGCTCTGCGCGAAAGCGAAGCGTCAGCGGCAAATGTTTTAACTGTGCGAAAGCGAAGCGGCAGCAACAAAGCGCCTAGCCGGAGCGGAAATCAACTCCACATTTTGATGATAATCCTATATTTCGTCGTAAAGGTAATTTGTGGTAATATCCATCTTTACCTTATTTATGAGCTATGATTTTTTAAGATACGTTTAATTAGAAGGTGTATGCTATGATAAATGTACATGAAGGAGGGAGTCACATGATTATAGTTGGATTAACTGGTTGGGGCGATCATCCTTCACTGTATAGTGGAGTGACTGCCTCAAAGGACAAATTATTCGATTATACAGGTCATTTTTTAACGGTAGAGGTAGATACCTCTTTTTATGCCATACCTTCTAAAGAGAATGTTCGGAAATGGTGTGAGGATACACCCGAAAATTTCCGTTTTGTTGTGAAGCTTTATCAAGGAATGACTGGTCATTTACGTGGCGACATACCGTTTGAATCGAAGAATGACATGTTTAATGCCTTTATCGAATGTGCCAATGAATTTAAACGTCATGGGAAGCTAGCGATGGTATTAGCACAATTCCCACCGTGGTTTGACTGTCAGACTAAAAATGTACAATATTTATTGTATATTAGGCAGCAGCTTAAAAGCTTTGATTTAGCTATTGAGTTTCGCAATCGAACATGGTATGCAGACAATGTAGTGCAGCAAACAATGGACTTTTTACGAGAGCATCAATTCATTCATACGATTTGTGATGAACCGCAGGCTGGTGTAGGCTCAGTACCATTTTATCCTACGGCTACTGCGAAAAAGGCACTTGTACGCATTCATGGACGTAATATTCATGGATGGCGCAATACCGGGAATGCCGAAAACTGGCGGAAAGTTCGCTTTTTATATGATTATAATAGGGAAGAGTTGCAGCAGATGGGACAGCATATAAAACATCTCCAATCAGAAGTGCAGGATCTATATGTATTATTTAATAATAACTCAGGGCTTCATGCCGCTAAAAATGCAAAAGAGTTCCAAGGAATTTTAGCGATTAGTGATGTAGGATTAGCGCCTAAACAATTAAACATGTTTGAAGGGGAACTATAATGGAATTTTTTCTTTTAGTTATTATTGCATTATTATCTGGGGTAATTGGCTCATTGGTTGGGCTTGGCGGAGGAGTTGTCTTAGTTCCAGCGACATTATTCGTCGGGTTAAATCTAGGGATGATTCCAGAGATCACTCCTCAAAAAGTAGTTGGATTATCTGTTGTCATGATGATTTTCACTGGACTTGCTTCTACACTAAGTTATATGAAATCTAAAACAGTAGATTACAAAAGTGGTTGGATTTTTTTTATAGGGAGTATTCCGGGCACAATGCTGGGCGCATGGGTAAATAAGGGGCTAGATTTACCATCATTTAATTTATATTTTGGTATTTTACTTATTATTTTAGCGACGATATTACTTGTACGTGATAAATTGAAACCAGTAGAATGGTTTGTAAAAAACGGTATGCAACGAGAGTTCGAAGATCAAGAAGGAAATACCTATGTATATGGGTATCCAATTTGGTTTGCCATTGTATTAACGTTTTGTATTGGCTTTGCCTCAGGATTATTTGGTATCGGTGGAGGCTCGATGATTGTGCCTGCCATGATTATTTTATTTTTATTCCCACCACATGTAGCAGTAGCAACATCGATGTTCCTAGTATTTTTATCGTCGCTTGTTAATTCAGCGAGTCATATTTATTTAGGAAATGTGCCTTGGCTTTATACGATTCCTGTTATTCCAGGAGCTTATATTGGAGCAAAGCTAGGGGCAGCATTAAATAAAAGAATTAAATCAGATACGCTTGTAGTAGCACTTCGAGTTATTTTATTATTATTAGGAATTCGTTCTATTATCGAGGGATTATTGTAATATTGGGTTCTCACAGGACGTGATGGTTTTAGCTTTCGTTTCTCGATTGCTGATCCCAAAGGAGTCGCCCAGTTGGAACGAAGATTAACTTATATACAAGGAATACTTTTAACAAATGTCATCCACAACTTTTGATGATGAGCCAATATAGATTGGAAGTATCTGTAAATGAACTTTATAATGATATTAAAGTCTGATTATTTAATAGCAATTCTTCTACAGACATAGAAGCTATTTTAAAGAAGAGGTGGCTTAATTGCTGGAAAAAATTCATGTTTTTCATACGAATGATTTGCATAGTCATTTTAAATATTGGCCACGAATGCAAAGTCATGTGAAAGAAATGCGTACAAAGCTTACAAACATGGGAGAGACAAGCTATTTATTTGATGTCGGCGATCATTTAGATCGTTCAAATATTTATACAGAAGCAACAGTTGGCAAGGGCAATGTGAAGTTATTAAATGAAGCGGGCTACGATGTTGTGACAATCGGTAATAATGAAGGTATAACATTGTCCCATGAGGAGCTGTATCATTTATATGATGGAGCAGCTTTTGATGTAGTAGTTGCTAATGTAAATGCTTCACATGGAACAAATCCAGCTTGGATGAAACCGTATGTTGTATTAACAACTGCTTATGGCACAAAGATTGCAGTTATTGCAGCAACGGCTATGTTTGAAATTTATTATAAGGAATTAAACTGGGAGATTGATGAGGCACGAAACTCACTCATTCACTTAGCCTATCAGCTTCGTAAAGAAGTAGATATTATAGTTTGTTTGTCGCATTTAGGGATAACAGAGGATGAGCTTTTAGCTGAGGAATGCCCAGAAATAGATGTTATATTCGGCTCACATACACATCATGTTCTCCCGAATGGAAAGCTGATTAATGGCGTTTTATTAACTGGTGGGGGGAAATTTGGTCAATATACGGGCCATCTTGTGTTAGAATATGACAAAAAAATGAGGAAAATTGTTGAAAAAGAGGATTTCTTAATTCATAATAAAGATTTGCCTACGGTTAAAAATGAACATGAAATCGTTCAGTTTTTAGAAGATGAGGGCAAACGATTACTCGATAAGCCAGTATTCACTACAGAAAAATCGTACAACAAAGAATGGTTCCATTATTCGCAATTATCCGATTTGTTCGCGCGAGCTATTTTGGAGAAAAGTGGAGCGGATTGTGCGTTATTTAACGCGGGTATTTTTTTAGATGGTTTACCTAAGGGAACAGTGACGGCACTTGATTTGCATAGAATTTTCCCACATCCTATAAATTTATGTACGATTGAATTATCGGTTGCTGAGATGAAAGAAATTTTCCAGCAATCTAAAAATGAAGAATGGCCTTATATTGAGCTTAAAGGATTAGGGTTTAGAGGCGTAATCTTTGGGAAGATGTTAACGTATGGCTTTTCAATGAATGAAGATCGCCAATTACTGATCAATGGGAAGCTTGCAGATAACGATCGAATTTATAAATTAGTCACACTTGATTTATTTACGTTTGGTTATTTTTATCCAAGCTTTAAATATGCTAAGAAAAAATATATTCTACCAGAATTTTTACGAAATATTATGATAGATTATGGGCAAAGATTCTTTAAGCACTAATAGATAAAACGCTTTTAGAATGGATTGGGGAAAAGGTCATGCGGTTAATTTCAATCGATGTATTAAAAGAAGGAATGGTCTTAGCAAGAACCATTTGGAACGAGGCGGGACACCCTCTTTTAAAAAAAGATGTTGTCATTAATGAACGTATCATACAAAGACTTCAACAATTAAATATTCATTATTTGTATATTGACGATAAAATTTCTGAGGGTATTGAAGTAGAGGAAACAGTCCCAACTGTTGTTCGAAATAAAACGATTTCAACCATTAAAAATTCTTTCCAATCAATCGATGGTTTAAGTCCAGTAAATGCCTCTTATGTGCTTGACCAACAATCAAAGGCAATTCTCTCAATTGTAGATGAGTTACTATCGGTAGTTAGTGGCAATGATGAAATTTTAACAATACTAACAGATGCATATTTATTTGATGAATATTTATATCAACACTCCTTTCAAGTCACTCTTTATTCGATAGCGATTGCTAAAGAGCTTGGTTACTCAGCAGAGGATTTACGTATAATTGGAATTGGCGCTTTGTTACATGACATAGGGAAGCTTATGGTACCAAAAGAGATTTTGACAAAACCTGGGCGCCTAACGTTTGACGAGTTTGAAACAATGAAGCAGCATACTCGATATGGGTTTGATTTGTTACGAAATTTACATACCATATCATTGATTGTTGCACATTGTGCCTTCCAACATCACGAACGGATTGATGGGAGTGGCTATCCACGGGGGTTAGTTGATTTTGAAATCCATCCGTTTGCAAAAATTATTGGTGTTGCTGACGTCTTTGATGCAGTGACGACAAGCCGGGTATATCGTGAAAAAATGCTACCTTCTCAGGGCCTAGCAATTGTAGAAGCAGGCTCTGGCACTATATACGATGCACGTGTTGTCAATGCATTGAAAATGTCTGTGGTCCATTATCCTAACGGTGTTATTTTAAAATTATCGGACGGCCGTCGAGGTATCGTATCAAGACAAAATACATTGGATCCAGCAATGCCGTGGATTCGTATTTTTGAGGAGCAAAATCAAATATTAGCAGCTACATATGAAGTTAATTTAGTGGACTACCCAAACGTAATCATTGAAAGTGTTGAAGCGGATTACGTTGTCCCATCGAAAATCGAATAAAAATCTTCTCCTGTTCATACGTTATGGAACAGGAGGAGATTTTTTTGTTTTTCCCTCGAAAAAGGATGAAATTACGATCATATAGTCAGCATGGTAACTATAGCAAAAGGGGAAAAAAACGGTTGAATCGTATACCCCTTTTAATTGTAAGCGTTATTGTTGGTATTTTTTTATTTATCTATTTTCTGAATGAACGGCTTATGCCAACCTACTTAGAATATGCTGAAATACAAACGAATAAGATTGCATCCTATGTTGTAAGTAATGCCACATCAAATGCTTTAGATATTAATGATGTTCTTGTAGAGGTTTCCCCTGGCAACAACTCGGATTTGAAAATTAATACTGAAGTAATTAATCGAGTCCGTGCCGAAACGGTAAAGCAAGTAAAAATGAATTTAGAGCAGGCTGAGGAAGGTGACTTGTCTAACTTACCGAATCTTGATAATGTTGAATATGATTTTAACAAGATAAAAGAAGGCAATGGAGTTGTTTTTTATGTACCTATTAGCCAGGCTGCCAATATTCCTTTACTCGGGAATTTAGGACCTAAAATTCCGGTACGCTTTCACGTAGTTGGAAATGTGCATAGTGAAGTTACTTCTTCAATAACGGAGTATGGTATTAATAGTGCATTTGTTCAGGTAGGAATTCATTTAGAGGTAAATGTACAAATTATTGTCCCTTTTGCTAGTAAAACAGCTACAGTTTCTCAGGATATTCCGGTGGCAATGGGTTTAACAAAGGGGCAAGTGCCAAATGTTTATTCAAGTGGTGATTCAGCAACACAGCCGTCCCTTGAAATACCTGTGCCTTTTAAAGAATAGAAATGTTACTGTGATAGTTGTTGGAGTTCATATATTATGTTACATTGACAACAGTGAAGATAGTTAATAGAAAAAATGCACATTTCTGATAGGGGCGATATCGTATGACATCTTGTAAACCTACAAGTAAAGAGAAAGAAGAATACTTAAGAAAGCCAGATTGGCTAAAAATTAAACTAAACACAAATGATGAATATAAAGGGCTAAAGAAGCTCATGCGAGAAAAAAATCTGCATACTGTATGTGAGGAAGCACGCTGTCCTAATATTCATGAATGCTGGGGTGAACGCCGTACAGCAACAATGATGATTCTTGGATCTGTTTGTACACGTGCTTGCCGTTTCTGTGCTGTTAAAACAGGCTTACCAAATGAATTAGACTTAGCTGAGCCAGAACGCGTAGCAGATTCTGTTGCTATTATGAACTTGAAGCACGTTGTTATTACAATGGTTGCGCGTGATGATTTAAAGGATGGCGGTGCGCAAGTATTAGCTGAAACTGTGCGTGCGATTCGTCGTAAAAGTCCGGCTACATCGGTTGAAGTTTTACCGTCCGATTTAGGTGGCGTGAAAGAAAACCTTCAATTATTAATGGATGCGAAGCCAGATATTTTAAATCATAATATTGAAACCGTACGTCGCTTAACGCCAAGAGTACGTGCTCGTGCAAAATATGAGCGCTCATTAGAGTTTCTACGTTTGGCAAAAGAGATGCAGCCAGACATCCCTACGAAATCATCTTTAATGATAGGCTTAGGTGAAACAGAAGAAGAAATTTTAGAAGTTATGGATGATTTACGAGCAATTGACGTAGATATTATGACAATTGGTCAATACTTACAGCCGACGAAAAAGCATTTAGCTGTTAAAAAGTATTATTCACCAATAGAGTTCGGTAAACTTCGTAAAATCGCAATGGAAAAAGGATTTAAGCATTGTGAAGCAGGCCCACTTGTACGTAGTAGCTATCATGCTGATGAACAAGTAAACGAAGCAACAAAAGAACGTCAATTACAAACAGAACTGTAAAAACAAATGTTGAAATGGAAGGTGGTGTCACTTTGATTACTATTGAAGGATATGAATACGAGCTTATAAAAGATTACCGAGAAGCTTTCGAAGAGGAAGTGTTCCAAGAGCGATACTCGGATATTTTAGCTAGATATGATTATATTGTGGGCGACTGGGGTTATAATCAATTGCGCTTAAAAGGCTTTTTTGACGATAAAAATCAGAAAGCCACTTTCGATACAAAGATTAGTACACTACAAGATTACCTATACGAGTATTGTAATTTTGGCTGTGCCTATTTCGTCTTGCGCAAATCCGGTAAATCTACTCAGCAGCCAGTAGCTGTAGTAAGTGAAGATAGTCAAGTGACAAAGCTTGCTGAGAATGAACAAATAGCAGAATAAACATTTAAAACCTGATGCAATTTGCATCAGGTTTTTACTTTGTAGTGATAGGTTTTTAAAAAATGGTAATAATAAAAGTGAATACAATAAATTGTTTTATTTTTGGCTTTTCACCCACGTTGGGTTGGCACTTAATAAAACATATTCAGAATGAGATAAGTTGATTGGAGTGGAGGCTGGGCGACTCCTTGGGGATCAGCAATTGAGGAACGAAGGCTAAAATCATCACATCCTGTGATAACGCCTTCGTGACCAACATAGTGTTGGCCCGAGACCCTGCAGCGAAGCGAAGCGGCTCATCGGACGCCCCCAGGAAGCTCTGCTCTGCGCGAAAGCGAAGCGTCAGCGGCAAAGCGCCCAGCCGGAACGGAAATCAACCTCACGCTATGGAAATGAGCCTGTATACTTGGCTTTTATAGCAACCTACTTATTTTATATTAAAGGTGTGTGTTGTTTAGATGAAAAAAGCTGTATTTTTGGACCGTGATGGGGTCATCAATGAAGTATTAACGGATCGCGTTAAATTTGTAAACAAACCTAATGAACTTTATTTCCTACCTCATGTTCCGGAAGCAATAAAAAAATTGAATAAATACTTTGACTATATATTTGTAGTAACCAATCAAGGCGGCGTTGGATTGGGATATATGAAAGAAACGAAGCTTCAAAAAATTCATGAGCATATGGTGAAGGAATTGAAAAAAGAAGGTGCCACTATCCATGAAGTCGTCTATTGTCCCCATAAACCAAAGTCTGGCTGTGCGTGCCGTAAACCTAATAGTAAATTAATCGTTGACCTTGGTGAAAAATATAATATAGACTTGGCAAAATCCTACATGGTTGGAGATACGGATACAGATATTATAGCAGGGAAACGAGCAGGAACTAAGGGAGTGTTTTTAGGTGCAAAAGATCCGCTCGCAGATGCGGTTTTTCCAGATTTAATTAGTGCTGCTGATTGGATTATTAAGGATGCAACAGCTTAAAGCTAGTGTTGTTGAGATAGAAAGAAAAAGCGTATAAAACATTTGAAAAAGGATAATTTATTTATTGGAGGTGATTAATTTGACTAAAGAAAATAAAAAATCGTTAGATCGAGAAGAATATGGATTTGGCTTTGATATTAGTGTGGATGATTTAGGAGTAATTGGGCAAAATCAACAAGCCAAAAAACAAAACGACAATGAAAACAAAGACAAGCCTCACAATAAGGATAATCCTGCTACTATAAATAATGAAAAGTAGGGGCACGATACAATGCTCCTCAATAAGATTCTTACAAAAGAAATTCCGCCTTCTTTCTGTAGTACAGTGCATAAAGTATATCCTTATGTCTGCAGAAAAGCGGAATTTTTTTTGTATTTAATTCTTAATTGTTTGCATGATCCACCAGCATTTTGTGAGGAGCCTCGAAATTCGTGTTCCATAAACACCATCTAGGTTTCAGCTTGTCTTCTCATGAAACACGAATTTGAATGGTGTTAATTTAATAATTCACGTAAATATTCTCGTAGCTCGACTGTATCTTCCTCTGTACGATTATAAACGTGTTCAAGATAGCCAGGCTCTTCTACATCATCTGGACCGATTATTGCAAAGCGCCCAAATTGGATGTCCATGACAAGCACTTTCCCAAAGAAACGACCCGATTGCAAAATGGCTAAATCATAACGTAACTTTTCCCCAGCAAAACTAACAAAGCGTGTTTTTGTATCTTCTACATCATCATATAAAAAAAAACGTTCCATCTTTTAATCTCCTTCCAGTCCTATAGATATGGTACTATAGAAGAGAAATGACTATCAACTTTTAAAGATTTGAATGGGGGCTTTCCTTGTGTATTTTGTAGATCGTAATAAAATCACAAAAAATTTACAGTACTTAGATGGGCTATTAGCTATTTTAGAGTCAGAAAATAGCTGGCTAGAAAACGATATTAAGGAATTAGCAATCGAGCGAATTGGTCACAATGTGATGGAGTCAATGATGGATGTTGGAAATTTAATGATTGACGGTTTCATTATGCGTGATCCAGGAAGCTATGAGGATATTATTGATATTTTAATCGATGAAAAAGTCGTATCTACTGAAATGGAAGAACCATTAAAAGCAGTAGTTGGCTTACGTAAAATGCTTGTTCGTGAATTTACAGATGTTGATGTTCAAGGAGTTGTGAATGTATTAACAGCTACTTTACCAGCATTAAAACAATTCTCACCAGCTGTGAATAGTTACTTAACAAATGAACTTGGCCCTGTTTCAGCATTTTTACCAGAGGATCATCAATGAAAACCTACAAGGCCTATTGCTTTGATTTAGATGGGACAGTGTACCGTGGGAAGGATGGAATTCCTTCTGCGATAACTTTTATACATCAGTTACAACAAGCTGGAATTGAGCCATTTTACGTAACAAACAATTCTTCTAAGACAAGAGAGCAGCTGCAGGAAGCTTTAAACGCTATTGGTGTGAATGCACCGTTAGATCATATTTACTCTAGTGCATTAGTTACAGCGAAATATGTAGCCTTGAATTTCCCTGGCAAAAAAGTAGCCATGTTAGGTTCTGATGGTATTCGTAAAGCGTTATTTAATGAAGGCATTGAACCTACCGAGGATGAGCCAGAGGTATTTGTTATGGGGATTGATCGAAATCTAGATTATATGGCACTTGCGAAGGCAACGATTGCTGTGCAAAATGGGGCAACGTTTATAGCTACGAATCAAGATATTAAATTCCCAACAGAACATGGATTCCTCCCTGGTAATGGATCATTTGCCCGATTAGTTGGTGAGGTTGCAGACGTTGAGCCACTCTATATCGGTAAACCATCCCCTGCAATGCTTGAAGTCATTGCGACAGAGCATGGCTTTATGAAAGATGAAATGGTGATGATTGGCGATAATTACGACACAGATATTATGTGTGGGATTCGTTTTGGCTGTGACACAATCCATGTAAATACAGGTGTTACACCTTCAAAGGTTGTACTTGAGAAGGAACAGCAACCTACTTATGTGGTTGAAGCATTAATTTAACTTCTTTCATCCGAAGTCTCCCATTTTCTATAGGTGTGAGATGAAATCGGGTTTAAATTTACTTTTCAATTGCTGTCCAAATATCCGTATAAAAAGTTCAAACATAAAAAAAGGATGCTTATGTCGATTTTTTTGGCATAACATCCTTTTTATATGTTCAAATTTAATAGTAAGCGTTTCAACATTATATGAATGAGGTATTAAGCCTTCATTACCATAACGGATTGTCTTCAATAAATTGATAAATGGCATTCGTCAACTCTTCAGGAGAACCAGCTTCAACTAATTCACCATTGACGATTGCATAAAATGATTCTGAACATTTTGTACAGTAACTAAGGCAGCCATATTCCAAAACGTCGATGTTTGGATCGCGTTCTAGTACTTCATATGTTTTTTGAGAGCCATTTGCTAAATTACTTATACAAAATTCAACCATTGGATTCATACGTGTCACCTCACCAAGGTAATGCTACTCGCTTTTAAAACATTCGTCAATAATTTGAGTTGGCCGTGAGATAAAAGGCGATATTCAGTGTTAAAGCTGGATGCATACAAAATGATGACTCGCTACAGTGTTAAACGATCTTTGCAAAAGTGATGAAAGGGATGTAATCATTCAAAAGCCGTTCGAAAAAGGCAAGTTATCATTTATTTTGTGAAATCTTTCACAAAATTGCATTATGATATTGTGAAACTTCTCACAATCGGTTATACTCATTTGTGGATACTTTGTGAACAATTAATATAAGAGATATAAAAGGAGACTATTATGGGAAAATTAGTACTTTTAGGTGGCGGCTACGGCAATATGCGTGTCATGCTTCGACTATTACCAAACCTTCCAATAGACAAAGAAGTTGTGATAGTAGACAGAGCCCCTTTCCATAGTTTAAAAACAGAATTTTACGCATTAGCAGCAGGGACTGCAACAGATAAAGAAATTCGTGTATGCTTCCCGGAGCATGAACGTTTAACGGCTGTATACGGAGAAGTTGTTGAAATTAATCGTGCGGAAAAAGTAGTCATTCTAGAAGATGGACAACATATTGAATATGATGATTTAGTTGTAGGTCTTGGCTGTGAGGATAAATATCATGGTGTACCAGGTGCAGAGGAGTACACATATAGCATTCAGACAATGGCGAAATCACGTTCAACATTCCAAGCACTTTGTGGTTTACCAGCAGGCTCTTCAGTCGGAATTGTAGGAGCGGGCTTAAGTGGTATTGAGCTTGCAAGTGAGCTACGTGAAAGTCGTTCTGATTTAAAAATAAAGCTATTCGACCGTGGTCCACGTATTCTAAAGGACTTCCCAGAAAAGCTAAGTAAATATGTAAAAGACTGGTTCGTAAAGAATGATGTTGAAGTGATTGCCAATTCAAATATTACAAAAATCGAACAAGGTAAAATTTACAATCATGATGAAGAAATTGCACTCGATACTGTAGTATGGACTGCTGGTGTACAGCCAGTCAAAATTGTTCGTGATTTGGAAGTTGAGAAAGATAAACAAGGTCGTCCTCTTGTAACACAATATTTCAATCTTCTTGATGACGAGCATGTATATATTGTAGGTGACTGTGCTGCTTCAGAATTACCTCCAACTGCACAGTTAGCAGAGGAACAAGCAGAACAAATCGTAAAAGTACTTCGCATGCGTTGGAATGGCGAAAACTTACCTGAAAAAATGCCTGATATCAAGTTAAAAGGTTTCATGGGAGCGCTTGGTAAAAAACAAGGCTTTGTTTATTTAGCAGATACAACAGTAACAGGGCGTATCGCACGCTTAATGAAATCAGGACTATTATGGTACTACAAACGTCAAAACGATTAAATTAAAAAGGGATTGCTTCGAAATTTATTTCGAAACAATCCCTTATTTTTCTATCAATCATGCCTCGACATTACTGCCGCTGTCGCTACGCTTTCGCGCACATAAACAATGCGCCCAAAATCGACGTTGTGCTAGGATTAAACAGTTTCATCTGGCGTGAAACCTAGCTTTTCAAGTGCAGTAAATACAGGCTTTAGTTGCACATATCCTTCGCCGACTACTTCATTATTTATAAGGACAAGCGGATAAAAAAATTCATCATCTTGAATGCGTGCAGCATAATCTTGATCGCGCTCATTCTCAATTGGTCCTTCAATATCGATATAACGAATATCATATCCTTGGTTTGGATATTTTCGATCTATGGCTGCTTGTAGCCATTCATATGTATCTTTTGAAGATGGTGCATTAACACAGCTAGCGCAAATAACCTCTGTTCCGTAAATTTCAATCTGTGGTTTCGTTTGACTCATAGCATTTCCACTCCTCGTGATTCTATATTGGATTTTTTCTGTTGCTAACATTATAATCATTATAAGGAAAGGAGTCGAGACAAATGGCAGAAGCAACAATTAACGATCAAGTTCAAGAGGTATTAGATAAATTACGCCCATTCTTACTACGTGACGGTGGAGACTGTGAATTAGTAGATGTAGAAGACGGCATTGTAAAATTACGTTTATTAGGTGCATGTGGTAGTTGCCCAAGTTCAACAATCACACTTAAAGCTGGTATCGAACGCGCATTATTAGAAGAAGTACCAGGTATTATTGAAGTAGAGCAAGTATTCTAAAACGACTAAAAAAGTTCTAGCTGATTCATTCACGCTAGAACTTTTTTTCTTATACTTGGCGAGCGTGTTCTTTTTCTTCTCGAATAATTGCCCATTGTTCCTTAGCCATATCAATGATCTTCGCTTCTCCACCAACACTTTGCTTCTCAATGACCTTTGAGAAGAAGCGAGTAGCATTTTCTAAATCACCGATGCGTCGTGATAGTTCAGCGATCATATACATAATTCGTACATCTGACATTTGAGTAGAGCTGTAATCCTCATTTGAATAAGAATCCATATAGTAATCTCGGGCCATTGTCATAAAACGCTGCTCTTGGCCTTCGTTTTTTAGTGAACGATACAGCCATGCAAGACGTAATGTAAGCCCAGCTATAGCAACAAATTTCTCTTTTTTAATCGTACCGCAAAGGAACGCTAATTTATAAGCTTGTATCGCTTGGAATACAGTGCGTTCTCCCTTAAAGTCATGGTGTACCCATTTTTCTGTAATTTGTATGCGAATTTCATCTTGCGTGCCAGGGGCGAAATATTTTGAAAAGTCTTCTGTAAATGAAAAGCCGCAATGCTCACAAACAAATACATTATAATAAAGTGCATTTACACCGTCTGCATAAATAGGATGAAAATCTGTTTCTGTATGATCTACTTTAATGAATTTAGAGCGTACTTTTAATGTTGGAAATTCTTTTTTGCAATGAAGACATTGAATTTTTTTTTCGTAATAAGGTGAAATCTCCATATTTTATACCTCTTTCATCGAGTGATTACAACTATTATACCAATGATTATTTTATAAACATGAATAAAAATTACTATTAATGTGAAAAATATTAGAATTTTTACTAATATCAGCTTTGTCACAATAATGTGAGGTTGATTTCGTTCCTCTATCGCTGATCCCCGAGGAGTCGCCCAGTCGGAACGAAGATTAACTACAAAGCATACGTATTAACAAATGTCATCCTATCTTTTGTTGTTGTGCCAAAAATCCTCTTGGAGCTGAATATTTGTCATACAATAGTCAAAATTGATATGATAATAATTAAGAAGGAAGGTGATTGGGATGACAAGTTTAAAGCAAGTAATTGAAATTACTGAAGCGGCTGTCTTTCATATTAATGAAATGATGGAGCACAATGAAGAGCAAGGTGCGTTTTTACGTGTAGTTGTTAATGGTGGCGGATGCAGTGGCCTATCTTACGGTATGCATTTTGATCAAGAGAAAAAAGAAGATGATTTTGAAGATATACAACATGGTTTAACAATTCTTGTTTCCCGTGAAGATGCGCCGATTATAATGGGGACAAAAATTGACTATAAACAATCGCTAATGGGCGGTGGCTTCACGATCGATAATCCAAATGCTATCGCATCATGTGGCTGTGGTACGTCTTTCAAAACAGCAAAACGTGAAGGTACACCTGAGATTTGTGATTAAAAAGTAAATGTCTAAATGTTGAAGTAGAGTTGTAAATAACAGTAGAAATTGCTGTGTATAAAATTCAAATGTGTAAACACAACCCTAAAATGAGGCATTTAGGATTTGATACCAAGCCTTTTTGATTTGTATGTTGAGAAAACATAACGAATTGAGGAGGCTTTTTAATATGGCTTTAAAAAGAAGAAACGAACAACTAAAGTAAAATGGCAATGGGCAAGGAATATCCATCTATAATAGGTAACAACGAACGCGTACTTTAAAGTAACTCAAAAACATTATGTTTTTTGTAATCATGAATTATTGTGTGGGGTAATAATTCCATCAATTCTTCTTTAGTAGCCCACATAAATTGCTCATGTTCATCCGAGAGAGATATTTCATCATTTTGACATTCGCAAAGAAATGTAAGAAGTACAATTTGTCGTGTTTTATGAGTTAAAAAGGTCGTAGAAAAAAGATGCGTCCTTACGCTAATAGTTAAACCAACCTCTTCAAGAAATTCCCGTTTTAAAGCGACATCAAATGATTCTCCAAACTCTAAAACACCACCAACGCTTTCCCATGTACCTGCCCCTGTTTCATCAAAAGCAGAGCGCTTCACAATTAACATTTTATTATTTTTTATCAAAATACCTTTGACTGCTACTTTTATTTCTTTCATTATGCACCTACTTTAGAACAGTACTAATTCCGCATATTTGATATATTCTTTTAAAAATACAGGTGCTTGAGGGTTGTTAAGTATTTCTTCCGCTGCTAACAAAAATATTTTTTCTACTTCGTCAGGCTGTTTAACAAAAAAATCACCTGATTCATATTCACAAAGGAAAATAACATTAACAACGTTTTCACCTTTATCTGTTACAAATGAAGCGCTATGTATATATTTCAAATTCTCTTTAATCTTAATGCCAATTTCTTTGGAAATTTCTCTTTTCAAAGTTTTTTCTAATATATTTGATGAATTTCCTTCAATCTCTACTTTTCCATCAACAAGCGAAAGTAATCCACTGGCATGTTCTTCTTTTTTATTGCTCTCAATAATGAACCATTTATCATCTTTCCTTATGGCTCCTTCAACATTGACAATAAACAAATCTAACACTCCTTATATATTGCAATTATATATAACTGAAAATTCGGTCTATATAAAAATAACATAGTAAATTGTAATTTGGAAGTTAATTAGCAAATGTATAGTAGAAGAGATTAAGCCTTCCCATAGGATAAAGTGATAAGGTTTAAATCACTTTTCATCGGAGGGAGATTAATTGTTCAACGAGCCTGCAATCGTTTTAGGGCATAACAAAAGGACTCGCAAATCTAAAAATTAATTATAAATGCAAGTCCTCTGAAAGATCAGTTAGTTCAATAATATTTCTTTTTTTCGTTGAGAATGGTAAATCGGCTAATACAAAAATGAATGATATAAATGCTGGTGTAAGTACAATATTGTAAAAATTTATTTCTGATGGTTCTTTTACATAGTAAAAAATAAAGTTGCAACAACTAATTAGAATGAAACTAATTATAATAAAAAAGAACCTCTTTCTTTTATCCTTCTTATTTAGCTTTCTAAAATTTATTATTGTTACGGTTACTATATAAATAATGAATAAAACAAGAAAAATTAAATAATACAATATAAACTTAGCTGCAAATACACTTCCAATATCCTTATACGCAATAAATAATGAAATGATCATACCTACCAAAACAACCATAGATATAATGATTGTAAAAATGCTTTTCTTCAATTAATTGATACCTCGAAATTCTTATGTATTACAATTGTTTTCTCAAAAATTTGGAATTCTGTTAACTGGTAAAATAATGTAATGAGTATTACCTAATCATTCGCCACAGGCTATGCTATGTTCATTGATTCACATAAAAAATTCATTCAAATGAATGGTACAGGGGAAGCCTATACAATCAAGAATGATAACAATTTTTTCGGTATTTTAGAAAATGGAGCAGAACCTTTTTATATTTCTTTTTAAATAAAAAATAAGGCCACGATATTTCTAATCGTGGCCCTATTAATGTACCAATATCTCACTGCTAGTGAAGCTGTGTTAATACATAATCATAAATTTCATCTGATGATTTATTAAGAGCTATGGAGAACTCTGAAAAAATGTTCTCTTGTAAAGATTGCAGTAATTTCTCTTCTTGGTTAGGGAATTTTTTTTCGCTAGCACTATATTCAATCTTTTTTCGTAACAATGTGTTTAAAAGGTTTGCTTGTTTTTGGCGATTACCGGATTTAAATATTTCTAGATAAAATCTTGATCGATGAGTGTTTTGTTCAATCCATTCTACACCAGGTGAAGTGAATGAATGTAAAATATTGAGTGCTTCTTCTTTTTTAATAATGTCTCTAAGGTGTTTTTTTGAATTGTCAATAGGGGTACGAATGACTAATTGTGGTTCATTTAGTGGTTGTAAAACGTAATATGTTTTTGTAATGTCGTTAAAGGTTTGTTCACAAATATCTTTAATGGAACAAAGTCCATGTGATGAATAAATGACTACATCGCCAACATTGTACATGTATATTCCCTCCAACAAACTATATTGTCAACTAAGTTGACTAAATTAATTGTAAGCAATTATAAGAATTTTGTCAACTTGATTGACGATTGCTGTTGTTTTTTTGTATATTAGTAACGAAAAATATGGAATGAAGGTGAACCAGTTGAAGGACGAATTGCAGAATCGAGATGTAATTGACTTGTTGAGCGAACGTCACGAACTACTTCGACGACTTGCTGAAGAGAAGTGGAATAAGCATCATAATATTTATATTTCTAACTCTGAATGGTGTATTTTGGGGATAATTTATAAAAAACAATTTATGATTTCAGACGTTGCTAAGGGTGTTGAATTTACAAGACAAGCAACCCATAAATTTATAAAAAGTTTGGAAGCAAAAGGATTAGTGAAGGTTACTGATGTCGAGCATAGTAAAAAACATAAAGCAATTCGTATGACTGATTTTGGTCAAGAATGTTTTGAAAAGAACGAATGTTATAAAGCTGATATTGAACAGCAACTAATTAATACTATAGGAGCAGATCAAGTAAACAATTTAAAAAATATATTAAAGCTTAATTGGAATATGGAGCAATTGGAAGCATAATATTCGTTGATCTAGTCTGTGGTGCTAACGAAGTACCCTGTTTTAGCAAATATACTACACTGCTTTGAAAAAAGTAAAAAGCCTCTCCGTTATGGAAGAGGCTTTTTAACTTCTTTTAGCAATTTTTTTGGTAGCGAAAGCAAAGCTCAGCGGCAATTACGCCAAGGCGAAATCAAGCACACGTTATGGTGATGGTCCTGTCATTTGTATCGGTGCGGCATATTTATAAAATTGGTGTACGTATGTATTTTATTATCGAGAGTATAGAGTAACCGAAAAATTCTGAATAAATACTTCTAAATATAGAAAATAGGCCGTTATAATAGTGATATAGAGGTGAAGGATATGAGAAAAGATAGAGGAAAAGTTTGGTTGGGCGTTGCGGGGGTAACCGTAAATGAGATAGGGCAATGGCTAGTTGTCAAAAAGGCCTATAGCGGATTAAAGGGAAGATGGTCGTTGCCGGCTGGTTTTGTCAATGCTGGTGAAACGGTAGATGAGGCTGTTGTTCGTGAATTAAAAGAAGAAACGGGTATTGATTGCTATGTATCAGGCTTAATTGGTTTTCGAACGGGTGTGATTCGTGGTGACATTAGTGATAATATGGCGATATTTTATTGTCGGATGAAAGATGAGCAACAGAAGATTTGTCTTCAGGAAAAAGAATTATTAGAGGCGAAATGGATGTTTCCAAAGGAGCTAGCTCAAGATGAGATGACATCAGTGATGTTAAAAGAAATGGCATCTAACCAATTTGAAAAGCACCAATTAGAGGGGATAGAAGGTATAAATCCAGGAGATGTCTTTGGTTATTCCTCTTATAAATTGTTCTTTAAAAAATAGAGTGACAGGGGAGGGGACCTATGATGGAACTATTTTTATTTATGTTAGAGCGAGTAGGACTAATCATTGTGTTTGCCTTTTTAATGTCAAGGTGGCGCCTCTTTCGGGGCATGCTATTTCAGGATCAAGGGGTTCAGGAAAAAGTTTGGCTCATTATTATTTTTAGTGCTCTAAGTATAGTGAGCAGCTATACAGGGATAAAAATCGAAGGTGGTACTATTTATCCTTTAAATCAAATGATACATAGCACTATAAATGCGGAGGAGGCAATTGCGAATACGAGGCTAATTGGCGTAGCAATTGCGGGTATTTTTGGTGGGCCACTTGTTGGCGTTAGTGTGGGGATTATTGCAGGGATTCATCGTATTACCCTTGGCGGTTTTACAGCGGTTGCCTGTGGTGTTTCTACTATACTAGCAGGATTCATCACAGGTGGTTTAAGTAGGCAATTAAAAATACGTCAAACCTTCTCCTATAAAAAGGCTGTTATGATCGGAATTTGTGCAGAAACTTTACAAATGATTGTTATTTTAATAATAGCAAAGCCTTTTGGACAAGCTTTGCAATTAGTTTCTTTAATCGCTCTACCAATGATTATTATGAATGCCCTTGGGATTTTAATATTTTTCATTATTATTAAAACGTTTATTGATGAGGAAGAACGTACAAAAGCATTACAAACACATCAAGCATTTTCAATTGCGCAACAAACAATCGAACATTTTCGTAAAGGGTTAAATGAAGAATCATGCCGAACGGTTGCGGAGATTATTAAAAGAGAAATTAAGGTTGAAGCAGTCGCGATTACAGATACAAATGGAATATTAGCACATGTAGGAGTAGGTGAGGATCATCACGTCATTCATCAAGAAATAATAACAGCTTTAACGAAGCGAGTGTTAGTAGAAGGACGCATTATTACAGCGACGTCCGCAAAAGAAATCAATTGTCCACATGAAGATTGTCCGCTAAGTGCTGCGATTGTCTTACCATTAAAAGTACAGCATAAGACGGTAGGTACCTTAAAGCTATATTTTATTAATGTTTCTTCATTGACTGGGGTGAAAAAGGAGCTAGCTGAAGGTCTCAGTCGACTATTTTCCTCGCAGCTTGAATATGCTGAAATTGAGCAGCAAAGAAAGTTATTAAAGGATGCCGAGATTAAAGCGCTACAAGCACAGGTTCATCCTCATTTCTTATTTAATAGTCTCAATACTATTTCAAGTCTGATCCGAACGGATGCTGATGAGGCTAGAGCTTTATTGATAAAGCTTAGTACGTTTTTCAGAAGTAATTTGCAGGGAGCCCGACAAATGCTGATTCCGTTAAAAAATGAAATTGACCATGTAGAGGCTTATTTGTCGATTGAACAAAAAAGATTTCCAAACCGCTATGATGTGAAGTTTCACTTGGATGAATCACTGTTTGATGTACAAATCCCCCCATTTACCTTACAGCCACTTGTTGAAAATGCCATTTATCATGCCTTTAAAAATCGTAAGGAAGGCAAGATTGACGTTAAGGTGCAGCGAATCAATAATAAGTTATTACTATTAACAGAGGATAATGGCTGCGGGATGAGAAATGAGCAGGTTAAACAGCTTGGCAAAATGATCATGCAATCCGAACAAGGTACCGGGACAGCCTTATGGAATATTTATCAGCGCATCCATGAAATTTATGGAACTGATGCAGATTTTCACATTTCAAGTACGTTGGGTGTTGGCACGAAAATTATGATACAGCTGCCATTAAAAGCCACAAGATGGGAGTAGAGAAATGTTAAATATCTATATTGTAGATGATGAACCGTTAGCAAGGGCTGAATTGCGATTTTTATTGGAGCAAACAAAGTTAGTTCAGATCATTGGTGAATCGGATGATCTGGAGGAAATACTGTTGGATCCACAGTTTGAGCAGATCGATTGTGTGTTTTTAGATATACAGCTAGGCGTAAACAATGGCCTTGAATTGGCAAAACAGCTGCAACTAAGTATACGTAAACCTGAAATTATTTTTGCTACTGCTTATGATGAATATGCATTGCAAGCATTCGAAGTGAATGCCTTTGATTATATTTTGAAACCATTTGAGCCAGAGCGTGTACAAAGTGCTGTTGAAAAGCTGGTGGCTAAAAGAAGAACAACACAGGTTAAGACGATGGAAACATTAAAGGATATGCAATTGGACAAGCTTGATAAATTAACAGTTTATCTGAATGATCGGATTTTACTTATTAAAATTCAGGAAATTTTATATTGTACATCTGAAGAAAGTAAGACAATTGTTGTCACGGAGAAAGGGAGATATTTTGCTTCAGAGTCATTAGCAGCTTTGGAGAATAAACTTACTTTAAAAGGCTTTGTGCGGGTCCATCGGGCATTTATCGTCAATTTAGAGCATATTGAAGAGCTCGAGCCATGGAGCAGCTCAAAATACAATTTGATTTTGCATAATAGGCATTCGATTCCTGTCAGCAGGCTTTATATGAAAGATGTACGAAAGATATTTCAGCTATCAAAATAACTGCATTTCAACAGTAGAAAACACCCTTTCAACTTGGAATTCTTACATTTTGGTGAATTTTATGAATAATCGGTCAATTCGTTTGCTATGATGTGAAAAAAGTAAAAGGAGTGATAAAATGAATGCTATTACAATTGTGATAGGTTCTATTTGTGTACTGATGATTAGCTATCGTTTGTATGGCATATTTTTCACAAAGAGGGTACTTAAGATAAAAGATGATACGCCCACCCCAGCACACGCTATGGAGGATGGTAAAGACTATGTTCCGACGAATAAATGGGTGACATTTGGGCATCACTTTGCTGCAATCGCAGCAGCTGGACCGTTAGTCGGACCTATTTTAGCGGCACAATTTGGCTATTTGCCTGGGCTCCTTTGGCTGTTAATTGGTGCGGTAATCGGTGGTGCGGTACATGATGCAGTAGTGTTATTCGCTTCAATGCGCCATGGTGGAAAGTCTTTATCTGAGGTCATGAAGAAGGAATTAGGACCTATTGCAGGATTCTGTACAGGCCTTGCCATGCTTTTCATTATTACAATTACAATGGCCGGGCTATCGATGGTTGTCCTTGGTGCGTTAGAGCGAAATCCATGGGGAACTTTTGCGGTAGGGATTACTATTCCAATAGCGATGCTTGTTGGTATTGCTTACCGTAAAACAGGAAATTTAATAGTTACATCGACAGTTGGCTTTATTTTGTTGATGATTGGTGTATTTCTTGGACCGATGATTCAAGGAACAGCATTTGGCGATTTTTTAACGTTTGACCGTGATACTTTAGCTATTATTTTACCGATTTATGCATTCTTTGCAGCGGCATTACCTGTTTGGCTCTTATTAGCGCCGCGTGATTATTTAAGTAGTTTCATGAAAATTGGTGTATTTATTGCTTTAATCATCGGGGTCTTTTTCGTTAACCCAGTTATTCAATTCCCGCCAATTACGGAGTTTATTCATGGTGGTGGTCCAGTAATTGCTGGACCAGTATGGCCATTCGTCTCTATCACAATTGCCTGTGGGGCTATTTCTGGCTTCCATGCTTTTGTAGGCTCTGGGACAACGCCGAAAATGATTGATCGCTGGGAAGATATTCGCATCGTCGGTTTTGGTGCGATGCTCGTAGAATCTTTAGTAGGTGTAATGGCTTTAATTGCAGCAACAGCCCTTCATCCTGCAGATTATTTTGCGATTAATTCAGCCCCAGCAGTCTTTGCTACATTAGGAATGGAGCCTGTTCATTTACATGCTTTAGCTGAAAGTATTGGGATGGATTTAGAAGGACGTACAGGAGGAGCGGTAACGCTTGCAGTTGGGATGACTGATATTTTCACAGGGATTCCTTGGTTTGCTGAACTATCTTCTTATTTCTATCAATTCGTGATCATGTTTGAAGCGGTCTTTATTTTAACGGCTATTGATGCTGGGACGCGTGTAGCGCGCTATTTAATCCAAGATTTTGGCGGCAATGTATACAAGCCACTGAAGCGTACAAATTGGATTCCGGGTACAATCTTTGCAAGTGCACTTGCATGCTTCATGTGGGGCTACTTATTGTATTCAGGAGATATTAGTTCAATTTGGGTATTATTCGGCGTCTCGAATCAGTTGATGGCAACAATCGGTTTAGTATGTGGTGTAACAATCGTATTAAAAGTTGCAGATAAGCGAATCTATGCCTTAACATGCTTTATCCCATTAGCCTATTTATATGTCACTGTAAATGTAGCAGGCTTTTGGATGATTAAAAATGTGTATTGGAATACAGCGGCGGCTGGTTACAATATGTTAAATGGTATATTGTCTGTCATTATGTTAATGTTAGGCTTTATCATTGTTATTGCTGCCATTAAAAAATGGGCAGAGCTTTGGAAGTCACCAAAGTTTTTATTATCACAAACAGCTTCATAATGAAAAGCGAGAAACTATTGAAAATTAGTTGTATACTAGTTTTCAATAGTTTTTTTATTGGCTAATCATCAAGAGTTATGGATGACATATGTTAATTTTATGCCACATATAAGCGGATCTTCGTTACGACTGGGCGACTCCTTGGGGATTAGCGGCACAACGGACGCCCCCCGGCAAAGCGCCCAGTTGGAACGGAAATCAACTACACGTTATGGTGATGATTCCTAAATATGACGAACAAGCGAAATCAAGGATATGTTCATTGAAAGCGTTGTAGTAATCATGTAAACTTATGAGAGGAAAACGGAGGTTATACATACATGGATGGTCCAGTTTCATTAGTACAGTTAATCATTTCAATTTTGTTATTTTTCGTTATGTTCTTTGGTATTGGATTTTTATTGAATATGCTTCTGCGAATGACATGGTTAATGGCAATCGTGTATCCAATTGTTGTTATTTTTATTGTCGATGATGTAAGCTTTTTAGATTATATTTTCAAGCCAGGTTCTGCATTTCCAGCACTTTTAGATAAGTTACAAGCATTGCACCTTGTTGATGTATCCATTTTATCGGGTGGCTTTGCTGGTTCAATTGTAGCGGGAATTGTCATGATTTATTTACGTAAAAGCGGTTATCGAATGTTTTAATTTCTTTCAGCGGGTAAACATCCGCTGAAAGAAATTAAGCCTCCGGCGGATGTCATGGATTCGAAAAGGAGTGCTTTGTGCTAGCACAAAGCCGATTCCGGACGCAATTTTGCCGAGGCATAATTGATCTTATTTCAGCAGATGTCCAAGCATCTGCTGATTTTTTTATTGAATTTTTCCGATAAATCGTGAACAGCTTCCGATAAATCACAAAAATGTTCCGATAAATAAAAAAACACAGCCTCGGCATGAGGATGTGTCTATTTTTACAAAATAAACTGGTATGTGATGATGGCGATAAAGATTCCAGTCAATGCTCCAAAAAATACCTCGCTCCGTTTATGACCTAGTAATGTTTTTAGCTCCTCCATTTTTTCTTGGCCATCCATTTGCGGCCATTTTTTTAAATCATGAAGCAGTGTTTCAAAGTCCTTTCGTAGTTGATTTAATACTGCTGCATGTTGACCTGCCTGGAAACGTACTCCACTTGCATCATACATGACGATAAATGAAAACATAGCGGCTACGGCAAAAATTGGGGAATCTAATCCTGTTTCATAGGCTATAGAGGTTGTTAGTCCTGTTACGGAAGCGGAGTGTGAACTGGGCATACCCCCGGTGGAAGTAAATAATCCCCAGTCAATCTTTCGAGTCATTAAAAAATGAATAGGGATTTTTACAAACTGTGCGAAGAGAACAGCAAAAAGGGCAACGAGTAAAGGGGTATTTTGAAGTAAACTCATGATCATCACAACCTTCACTTATAATTGCTTTTATTATAACATTCATTATTTTCTAAAAGCCAAATATTACGCGTTTTCTGAAATTTAGGTATAATAGAATACTGAATGGAGGAATGTACATGCATATTGTAAAAGAAGCAAAAACATTTGAAACGATTTCTACTGAAGTGTTAGTAGTAGGTGTCCCTAAACATCGTGAACAAATGCAGGAATGGGCAAGTTTTTCTTCATTTTATGGAGAATCCATTGATGCGTGGATTAGTGCAGGAGATGTATCTACTGCGTTTAAAAAAATGACGAAATTGCCATTCTTGAAGAGCCACGTAAATCTTAAACGCATTTTATTTGTTGGTTTAGATGACCGTAAAGACCTAACAGAAGGCGATATTCGTGCAGCATTTGGGTTGCTTGGCAAGGAACTAAGGGCCTTAAAGGTTAAAGAATATTCCATTTGGCTTGAGTCGTTTACGACAGAATCGATTACTGTAACAGATGTTGCATTTTTAGCTGGTGAAGGAACTGGTCTAGGTTATTATGCAATTCCTCATTATAAAACAACATCAAATGAAGTAGATAAACGTATTGACGCGGTTCATCTTGTAACGTCTGCTAATGATTTAGATGAAGTGGTGGCAAGCTTTGAGGTTGGCGCTATTTATGCAAATGCTGTAAATGAAGCACGTAGCTTAATTAATTGTCCACCAAACTTACTGACAGCGACAGACTTAGCAAATTACGCAGAGTCCCTTGCAGTCGAGTATAATTTTGAAGTGGAAATTTTAGATAAAGCACAATTAGAGGAGCTTGGAATGGGCGGTATTTTATGTGTCAATCAAGGCTCCCATGAAGAACCTCGTTTAATAACATTAAAATATAAAGCGACTGAAGATTTTGATGATCCAATTGGTCTTGTCGGCAAAGGGGTTACGTATGATACAGGTGGCTATTCCTTAAAGCCAAAAGATTCAATGGTAGGCATGAAGGGCGATATGGGTGGCGCTGCAGCTGTGCTAGGTGCCATGAAAATTATTGGTGAATTACGACCTAACAAAAATGTCTTAGCTGTTATTGGCTCTACCGATAATATGGTATCTGAAACAGCATTTAAGCCAGATGATGTCATCACGACATATAGTGGTAAGACGGTCGAAGTGTTAAATACCGATGCGGAAGGACGCTTAGTATTGGCAGACGCTACTACATATGCTAAACAACAAGGAGCTACTTCCCTGATTGATGTTGCAACGTTAACAGGTGGAGTGATTACTGCACTTGGTATGGATAAAACAGGTGCACTTTCTAATGACGATGAATTCTTTGCTGCTTTCATGGAAGCTGCACAGGAGACGGATGAATTTGTGTGGCGTATGCCTTTAACAGAAAATGACAAGAAACGAATTCGTAAATCAGACGTCGCTGATTTGAATAATTCTCCTGGTCGTGATGGTCACATGATTTTTGGCGGAGGCTTTGTTGGTGAGTTTGTTGGTGATACACCATGGATTCATTTAGATATTGCAGGAACGTCAGATGCGATGGCTGTACATGACTTAGGTCCAAAAGGTGGTACAGGTGTAATGGTCCGTACACTAGCAAACTTTGTGCAACGTTTAGGAGAAGAAAAATAGAATAGGCGATGGACGTGTGATATATGCATCTCCCTACATACGATAGAGTAAAAAAGGGAGGAAGCTTATGACATTCTTCGGAGGTTATCCAGGAGGAGGCTTTTGGCCAATCGGCGGGCCGTTTTTGGGGGGATTTTTAGGAAGTTTTCTTGGATCACAGTTTGGCCCATCTCCATTTTTTTCGCCGTTCTATCGCCCATTTCCACCGTTTTACCGACCAGGTCCACCATTTTTCCGACCAGGTCCACCGTTTGGAGGGCATCGTAGATATTAATTCAAATAAAATAAATCTTAAAAAACCAGATGTCAGCAAGCGACATCTGGTTTTTTTTAACAAGTTAAATAAATATCATATTCTAGGTATTAAATAAAGTGTTGACAGAATATACTAAATTATTTATTATTCTTATTGTATTAGTAAGAATTAAATACGTAGCTGACTAGCAAACTAGAGGCTCTTATTATTCACAGGCATTGCTCTGCCCATGGATAATTTGAGTCTTTTTTTATCTCTAAGAAAAGACGAAAGGGAGTGAAATCAAATGGGAAAAGTTTTTATAGTGGGTGCTGGACCTGGCGATGTTGATCTTATCACAGTAAAAGGATTAAGGTGTATCGAATGTGCTGATGTCATCCTATATGACAGACTCATTAATAAGACTCTACTATCCTATGCTAAACGAGAAGCTAAGCTTATCTTTTGCGGTAAGCTACCTCAGCAGCACGCCATGATTCAAGAGCAAATTAATCAAGCACTTGTCAGCTATGCACAGCAAGGATTGATTGTAACGAGATTAAAGGGAGGAGATCCATTCGTTTTTGGAAGGGGAGCTGAGGAAGCAGAGGTACTAGCACAGCATAATATTCCATTTGAAATAGTGCCTGGTATCACTTCAGGGATAGCAGCACCGGCATATGCGGGAATTCCTGTTACACATCGTGACCTAGGCTCAAGTTTTGCTATGGTCACTGGGCATATGAGAGAGGGCAAAGATGATGGAATCCAATGGGAAAGTCTTGTAAAAGGGATTGATACGATTGCTATTTATATGGGGGTCGGTAACCTTCCCTATATCCGTCAGCAGCTGCTCAAGTATGGGCGAGATAAGGAAACACCAATAGCGCTCATCCATTGGGGTACATTTTCTCAACAAAAAACAGTCACAGGGACTTTATCTAATATTGAAGAACTAGTTCAGCGAGAAAATATTCAAAATCCAAGCATAATTGTAGTAGGAAAAGTTGTTACTTTGAGGGAAACACTTCAATGGTTTGAACAAAACATTCCGCAGCCACAGTTAGCAGAAGTTTCTGTGTAAGGATGTGGGTTTATGCAAGCCATTTTATATATCGCTCATGGAAGTAGAGTAAAGGCGGGAGTGGAGCAAGCCGTTACCTTTCTGAAGAGCGTACAACAAGAGATTGAAATACCGATTCAAGAAATTAGTTTTTTAGAACTTGCAACTCCGACAATTGCTGAAGGGATTGCAAGTTGTATTAACCAGGGCGCTACAGCTATAGCGATCGTGCCTATTTTATTGCTTGCCGCTCAGCATGCAAAGCACGATATTCCAAGTGAGATTGATAAAGCAAAAGAAGAGCATCCACAAGTGCGATTTACATACGGTGAACCACTTGGGGTCCATGAATTATTAATTGATACATTACAGACTAGAATTTTAGAAGCAAGGTGCCCGCCTAACAGTGCAAGTGTCTTACTTATAGGTCGTGGGAGTAGTGATCCTGCAGTAAAGAGTGATTTAGCCAAAATTGCAACAAGATTACGTGATAAATACGCTTATGAAGCTGTAGACACGTGCTTTCTTTATGGCATGGGCCCTACGTTCGAAGATTGGTTACAACAAGAGCAGAAAAGGGGCAATCAAGTATTTATAGTGCCGTATTTGTTGTTTACCGGGATTTTGCGCCAAAGCATAACAAGGCGATTACAAGATTATGGGAATAAGAATGTTATTTTATGTGAAAGTTTAGGCTATGACGACAATGTAAGGAAAGTTTTAGTGGAACGTATTTATCAATTATTAAAACTTACTAAGGAAGGTGTTTTGTAATGGTAGATAAAAGGACTGAAAATGTAAATCTTGCATTAGATAATGTCCGCCAAATTTTAAATACTGTGAACCACGGATCGATTACATTGATTGTGCAAAATTCCTATGTGGTCCAAATAGAAAAGAAAGAAAAAATACGACTTCGATAATTTTTAATTTCTTTCAGCAGGTGTCCAAACATCCGCTGAACAGAGGAACTCAGTCTACGAACGCCACTTCCTGTGGCAACGACTGAGTGACCGACATCGTGTCGGCCCTAGTGTTGTTGCTGACGCTTCGCTTTCGCACAGACAAAAACGTGTTGCTGACGCTACGTTAGCACTGCGCTTTCGCACTAAAAACATTTGCAGGCTTAAGCACAAAGCCGATTCCAGACACATTGTTTATCTGCGCGAAAGCTTAGCGTCAGCGGCAATTATACCGAGGCATAATGGATCTTTTTTCAGCAAACGTTTTGTCAGATAAATTATCAATAGAAGAAAATGATACGAATACGTGAGGTGGCAAGGTTGAAACTACAAGTAGTAAACAGTCCATTTAATGAGGAGCAGGTAAAGCTGTTAAATGAGCTGCTCCCTCAACTAACAGGAGAACAGAGGATTTGGTTAAACGGTTTTTTAAGTGCACCACTAGCAACTAGTAATCCAGTTGTTGAGGAAGTAACACCGATAGTAAAAATAATCGCCAAAACAGTAACGATTTTATATGGTTCACAAACAGGTAATAGCCAGGGGTTAGCTGAAAAATATGCCTCAGCCTTGAAAGACAATGATGTGGACGTAACGATTTCGTCGTTAGCAACGTTTAAACCAAATAATTTAAAAAAGGTGACAAATCTTTTACTTATTGTTAGTACCCATGGGGAAGGGGATCCACCTGATCAAGCGATACAGTTCTACGAATTTTTGCATAGCAAGCGAGCTCCAAAGTTAGAGCAACTTCATTATTCGGTGCTAGCCTTAGGAGATAGCTCCTATGAATTTTTCTGTAAAACAGGAAAGGATTTTGATGAGCAGTTTGCAAAATTAGGGGCAAGTCAAATCGTACCTCGCACAGATTGTGATGTAGATTATGATGACACTGCAGCACAATGGTTCTCAGCTGTTCAGCAGAAGTTGCTTCAACAGACGGATGTAGCTGATATAACGACTACACAAAATAAAACAGCGCAAGGAGACACTACATATTCTCGAAAAAATCCGTTTTATGCAGAAGTACTTGAAAACATTAATTTAAACGGTCGCGGATCAAATAAAGAAACACGTCACATTGAATTATCCATCGAAGGTGCAAATTTTTATTTTGAACCAGGAGATAGTATCGGTATTCAACCGGAAAATGATGAAAAGCTAGTTGATGCTTTAATCACAGCGTTACAGTTTGATCCACAAACTGTAGTAAACGTCTTTGAAGAAACACAGCCATTAAAGGATGTATTGCAAAAAAAACTAGAAATTACAGTGTTATCTAAGCCATTGTTACAAAAAATTGGTGCCTATACGGTCCATCAGGAATTTACAAAGCTATTAGATGACTCTAATTCTTGGAGGGACTATGCAAAAGGGAGAGATTTGCTTGACGTTGTGGAGGACTTTGCACCATTTATATGGGATGCGCAGAAATTTGTAGATTTACTACGTAAAATTCCAGCACGCCTATATTCCATTGCTAGTAGTCAAAAAGCAAATAGTGAAGAGGTACATTTAACAATTGGGAAAGTAAGCTATGAGACGAAGGGACGTCAACGTCTTGGCGTTTGCTCCGGAAGCGTAGCAGAGCGTATTCAAATTGGTGACACATTACCGGTATATATTCAAAAAAATCCGAACTTTAGACTACCAGAGCATGAGGATACACCGATTATTATGATTGGTGCTGGAACAGGTGTTGCTCCGTACCGTGCATTTTTAGAGGAGCGTGAGGAATTAGGAATCGGAGGGAAAGCTTGGCTAATCTTTGGTGATCAACACTTTGTCACAGACTTTCTTTATCAAACAGATTGGCAACGTTGGCTTTCTTCAGGCACACTAAGTCAATTGCATGTCGCTTTCTCACGTGATACTGATAGAAAAATATATGTTCAACATAAAATTGAGGAAAATGCTGTTGCTTTTTATGAATGGCTAGAGCAAGGAGCTGTCATTTACATCTGTGGCGATAAAGAGTCGATGGCGGCTGATGTTGATGCAACAATCCGTCGCGTTATTGAACAACAGGGACAAAAAACGCCAGAGGAAGCTAAAGCCTTTGTTAATGAACTAAAACAGCAGAAACGCTATCAACGTGACGTTTATTAACTTCCTTCGGCAATGCTTTCTGTAGCGACAGCTACAATTCTGCCAAGGAATATTTGATTAAAGGAGCGATAACAAATGACAGGGAAAATTATTTTACCTCCACAACAGGGGAAGCCTAGTGATGTAGAGCGTATTAAAAGCGATAGTAATTATCTACGCGGAACATTAGAGCGTACGATGAACAATCCATTAAGTTCAGGTATCCCAGAGGATGATAACCGTCTAATGAAATTCCATGGTAGTTACTTACAAGACGACCGTGATCTTCGGAATGAACGCCAGCGTCAAAAGCTTGAGCCTGCCTATCAATTTATGGTGCGTGTACGTACACCGGGCGGAGCAGCAACTTCAGCACAATGGCTAGTAATGGATGAAATGGCGAGAAAGTATGGTAATGGCTCCTTAAAATTAACGACACGTCAGGCATTCCAAGTGCATGGCATATTAAAATGGAATGTTAAAAAATATATGCAGGAAATCAATGAGGTGTTATTAGATTCTCTTGCAGCTTGTGGAGATGTCAACCGTAATGTGATGTGTAATGTGAATCCAAATCAATCCGCATTACATGAGGAAATCTATAATTGGTCTGCCAAATTAAGTGAGCATTTATTACCTAGAACACGAGCTTACCATGAACTATGGCTAGATGGTGAAAAGGTAGTTGATAGTCAGGATGAAGAAGTTGAACCTATATATGGTGCGCAATATTTGCCACGGAAATTTAAAATTGGTATTGCGATTCCGCCAAGTAATGATGTGGACGTATTTTCACAAGATATAGGGCTGATTGCAATTGTAGAGGAGGGTAGGTTAGTAGGCTTTAACTTAGCCGTTGGTGGAGGAATGGGTATGACACATGGCGATCATGAAACATACCCGCAGCTTGCTCGAGTAATTGGCTTTATCACACCTGATAAACTACTGGAAACAGCGGAGAAAATTATTACGATTCAGCGCGATTATGGGAATCGTTCGGTTCGTAAAAATGCACGTTTTAAATATACAATTGATGCCAGAGGACTTGAGTGGTTTAACGAAGAACTAACACGTCGTCTAGGTTGGACTATCCAAGAGGCCCGTCCATTTACTTTTAATCGCACAGGTGATGAGTTTGGTTGGATTAAAGGGGCAGAAGGTCAATGGCATTATACATTATTTATTCAAAATGGACGTATTAAGGACTTTGAAAATTATGAGCTTTTAACAGGATTACGTGAAATTGCGAAAGTGCATACAGGTGATTTCCGTTTAACGCCAAACCAAAATTTAATGATTAGCAATGTAACGCCGCAAAAGAAGAAAAAAATTGCTGCTATCATTGAGCAATATAACCTTACAGATGGAGCGCGTTATTCTGCATTGCGCCGAAATTCGATTGCTTGCGTATCATTACCAACATGTGGTTTAGCTATGGCAGAAGCCGAGCGTTACCTGCCTTCTCTAATTACAAGAATAGAAACCATTATTGAAGAAGCATGCTTAAACGATACAGAAATCGTTATTCGCATGTCAGGCTGTCCGAATGGTTGCTCGCGTGCAGCAATGGCTGAGATTGGGTTTATCGGTAAAGGTCCAGGGAAATATAATATGTATTTAGGAGCAAGTTTTACTGGTGATCGTCTCAATAAAATATATCGTGAAAATATAGGTGAGGAGGAGATATTAGCGGAGCTTCGTCCAATACTGCTCCACTATGCGAAGGAACGTCTAGATGGCGAGCATTTCGGGGATTTTGTTATTCGTGCAGGTTATGTAACAGCTGTGTACGACGGACGAGATTTTCATCATAAATAAAATAATAGCCCTGTAGCAAATTTTCTCTGCTACAGGGCTTATGTTGCAATATGACACCAACACTAAGAGACGTGTAGCAAGATATTTGCTACACGTCTTTTTTAAATGGAAAAGTCTTCGGGGATAAAGACTTTTAATTGCTTTGGTTTGACAAATACATGGTCACCAACCATAAGTTGAAGATTAGTAAATTGTTCTTTAGTCAGTTCTGCCTCTAAAAATTCATCTATATCTTCACGACGTAGCTCAACCTGTACGATAGGTCCGAGCAAATGAATATGGCTTACTTTGACGGGGACAGTACCAGATATATTTGTTTTCTCAATTTGAATATCATGGGGACGTACATATCCTACTGCATGATCCTCTGTGTATACCTGTGCGTCAGGTACATCAATCGCAAATTCACCATGCAGGAGCTTACCATTATGTAATCGTCCTTTAAAGAGATTCACATTACCTAAAAAATCATAAACAAAAGGGCTTTTTGGATTTGTGTATACGTCGTCTGGGCTACCAATTTGCTCTATCTTGCCGTTGTTCATCACGACAATTCGGTCTGCAACATCGAGTGCCTCTTCCTGATCGTGTGTGACAAAAATACTTGTAATATGAAAATCATCGTGAAGCTTTCGAAGCCAACGACGCAATTCCTTGCGCACTTTAGCATCCAGTGCTCCAAAAGGTTCATCTAATAAGAGCACCTTGGGTTCCACGGCGAGAGCTCTAGCAAGTGCAACTCGCTGACGTTGCCCACCTGAAAGTTGTGTTGGATAGCGATCGGCGAAATTTTCCAGTTTTACGAGTCTTAGAAGTTCCATCACTTTGTTCTTTATTTCTAATTTAGATGGTCTTGTTTTACGAGGACGTACTTTAAGACCGTAAGCGACATTATCAAAAACGGTCATATGGCGAAAAAGTGCATAATGCTGGAACACAAAGCCTACATTTCGCTCCTTTGGATGGCGATCGATCATCGATTGACCGTCAAATAAAATCTCCCCAACATCGGATGTTTCAAGCCCAGCAATAACTCGTAGTAACGAAGTTTTGCCAGAACCAGATGGGCCGAGAAGGGCAACTAGTTCTCCTGATTGAATATGAAGAGAAACATCTTCTAAAGCTTGAAAGGAACCGAATTTTTTGGATACATTTTTAATTTGGATACTCATGCTGACAATACCCCCTTTAAGCAGATTTTGATTTCCAAGCAACAATATCTTTAACGATAAGTGTAATAATGGCGATCACGCTCATCAGTGAAGCAACGGCGAAGGCTGCTGCAAATTGGTACTCATTGTATAAAATTTCAATATGAAGGGGCATTGTATTTGTCATTCCACGAATATGCCCTGATACAACAGAAACGGCCCCAAATTCACCGATTGCCCGAGCATTACAAAGTATAAGGCCGTACAATAAGCCCCATTTGATATTCGGCAATGTCACATACCAAAACGTTTTAAAACCATTAGCACCAAGTGAAATGGATGCCTCCTCCTCGGAAGTACCTTGTGTCTGCATAAGAGGAATGAGCTCCCGTGCAACAAATGGCAACGTGACAAAGACAGTAGCGAGGACAATACCAGGTAGCGCAAAAACAATTTTAATGTCATGTTCAAATAGCCAATCACCAAATAATCCCTGTGAGCCAAATAACAAAATAAATACTAAACCAGCAATAACGGGAGATACTGCAAAAGGAAGATCCACAATTGTAAGAAGTAGATTTTTCCCTTTAAAGTTGAACTTTGTTAAAGCCCAAGCAGCCATAATTCCAAAAATTGCGTTTAATGGTACGGCAATTGCGACGACAGTTAAGGTTAACTTAATAGCTGCCAATGCATCTGGATGTGTGATAGCTGCTACATATACATCTACTCCTTTTTGAAAGGCAGTAAAAAAAATCGATACTAGTGGAAGCACAATGAAAAATGCTAAAAAAGCTAGTGCAATAAATGTTAGCGTATATCGGACAAAACGTGGCTCTTGTAAGGCAGCAGACTTTGTCGCTGCATTATTTTTTTCAGGAGCAACTTGCTGAATAAATGTAGATTGTTCCATAAATACCTCCTAATGTACAAAACGACGATTTGCCAACCATTGTATTAAATTAATGCTAAACAATAGAATGAAGGACGTGACCAGCATGACCACTGCAATAGCAGTTGCACCAGCATAGTCATATTGCTCGAGCTTAGTCATAATTATTAACGGTGTAATTTCAGTCTTCATCGGCATATTACCGGAGATAAAAACAACGGAGCCATACTCTCCTAGTGCACGTGCAAAGGCTAATGAAAATCCTGTTAAAATGGCAGGAGCAAGCTCTGGAAAAATCACTTTACGAAAGGTTTGTAGGCGAGTTGCTCCAAGGCTTGCTGAGGCTTCCTCAACCTCAGCACTAATATTTTGTAAGACAGGCTGCACAGTACGAACGACAAATGGTAGCCCGATAAATGTAAGGGCAATGATAATGCCGAGTGGCGTAAAGGCAATTTTAAAATTAAAAAATTGACCAATCCAACCGTTTGGCGCATAGAGTGACGTTAAGGCAATTCCTGCTACAGCAGTTGGCAAAGCAAATGGTAAATCGACAAGTCCATCGATGATTCGTTTAAACGGAAAGTGGTAGCGTACAAGCACCCATGCAATGATTGTGCCAAAAATAACATTTAATAAACCAGCAGCGAGTGCAGTACTGAAACTTACCTTATAGGAAGCGACAGCACGAGGAGCGGTCACAATATTAACAAACTCTGCCCAGCTTAAGGACATTGTATGAATAAAAATCATCGATAGCGGCAATAAGACTAGTAAGCTAACGTATAACATCGTATAGCCCAGAGAAAGGTGGAAACCTGGAATAATGCGGCGTGTTTTTTCATTAACAGTTAAACTACTCATAACATTCCTCCTTATTGAGGTACATAAATTTCATCGAATGTACCACCATCTTTAAAATGCGTCGCTTGCGCTTCTGCCCAACCACCAAAATCATCGATTGAAACGAGTTCAAGTTTTGGGAATTGCTCTTGATATTTTGCTAGAATTTTTTCATCTCGTGGTCGATAGTAATTTTTTGCAGCAATTTCTTGACCACGCTCACTATATAAATGCTTTAAATAAGCCTCCGCTACTTTGCGTGTACCTTTTTTATCAACGATTTTGTCGACGATTGACACAGGTGGTTCAGCTAAAATACTTAAAGAAGGTGTAATAATATCAAACTCGTCACCCAATTCATGGAGCGATAAATATGCTTCATTTTCCCATGCAATTAGGACGTCACCAATTTCACGTTCAACAAATGTTGTTGTAGCACCGCGTGCACCAGAATCCAGTACTTCTACATTGCTATAGAGAGCTTTCATAAATTTTTTTGTTTTTGCCTCATTATTTTTATATAATTTCCCTGCATAGGCCCAAGCAGCTAAATAATTCCACCGTGCACCACCAGATGTTTTAGGATTTGGTGTAATGACAGATACATCGTCTTTTATTAAATCATCCCAGTCTTTAATACCCTTTGGATTGCCTTTGCGTACTAAAAAGACAATAGTAGATGTATAAGGTGTAGAGTTATTTTCAAATTCTGTTTGCCAATCTTTATTTAATAGGCTTCGAGCTTGTGCAATCTCATCAATATCGAAAGCTAGTGCTAGTGTAACAACATCTGCCTCAAGACCATCAATTACAGCTCGACCCTGTTTACCGGAGCCCCCATGTGATTGTTTTATCGTTACATCTTGACCGGTTTCATCCTTCCATTTTTTTATAAAATCTTTGTTGAATTCCTCGTAAAGCTCACGTGTTGGATCATAGGATACATTTAGTAGCTCCACAGATTTTCTTGTATCCTGAGCACTTGTATCTTTTTCAGAAGAGCTGCTACCACAGCCTGTTAATGTTAGTGCTAATGCAGATATAAGTACTAACGATTGGAAAAGATGTTTCCTTTTTTTCATAAAATTTCGCTCCTTTTTGATTTAGAAAATACAAAAGACCATCTACCAGAACGAATAATAATCGTCTTAAGTAGATGGCCTTCAGATCCTCTGATCAGCATTTTTATATTGGTTTGATTCAAAGCTTAGTTATACATTAAACATATATTTCCTATTAGTCAACAAGGAATTAAAAGTACTTCTTTTGATTATCATCATATGCAAGAATACAGTATAAAAATTTGGGCTCATTGAAATGAATTTTTTGTGAAAAGCCTAGTTGACTACTTGGTGTACTTTAGTATATATTTGGTAATAAGAAAAATGATTGTAGAATGAGGTAGCCAATACTAGTGAACAATCATTGCATAAGCTGGCTAGTCAAACTAGAGGCGTTTTAACGAAGACATGTCTATATATGTCTTTCGTTGGAACGCCTTTTTCGTTATGAGGGGGATTATATGTTAACATATGCAACTTGGCATGAGCCAACATTGAATTTTCAGGTAGACGAAACTTACAAGGCAGCACTGGAGGTTTTACAGTGGAGTTATGCTGAATATGGCGAAGATATCGTCTATGCATGTAGCTTTGGGATTGAGGGAATTGTCATGATTGACCTTATTTCAAAGGTGAAGCCCGATGCTACGATTGTCTTTTTAGATACAGATGTTCATTTTAAGGAAACATATGAAACGATTGATAAAGTAAAAGAAAAATATCCGAAGCTGAACATTATTATGAAAAAACCAGCACTTACATTCGAACAACAAGCTGCTGAATACGGTGATGAATTATGGAAGTCTAATCCAAACAAATGCTGCGAAATTCGCAAGATTGTGCCGTTGCATGAATCATTAGCGAGCGCAAAGGCTTGGATATCAGGCTTGCGTCGTGAACAATCACCAACCCGACAAAATACGAACTTTATTAATCGTGACGATAAATTTAAATCCATTAAAATTTGTCCACTCATTCATTGGACATGGAAGGATGTCTGGCGCTATGTCTCAAAGCATAGTTTACCGTACAATCCATTGCATGACAGGGGCTATCCAAGCGTCGGCTGCGAGCACTGTACAAAACCGGCATTTACAATGGATGATTTGCGTTCAGGCAGATGGCAAGGGTCTGGTAAAACTGAGTGTGGATTACATGAGTAAAGGAGTTTTGCCATGCTTGAATATGTAGCAATAGCGATTAGTTTATTTTTTGCGATGAATATAGGTGCTAGTGGAGCGGCAGCCTCAATGGGAGTTGCTTACGGTGCAGGTGCCATTAAAAAGGCCTGGCAAGCACTGCTCATTTGCTCAGTGGGTGTTTTTTCTGGGGCAGTTCTTGGAGGTGGAGAGGTAGTAAAAACAATCAGCTCCGGCATAATGCCGCAAGAGTACATTACGGTAAAGATTGTCATTATTATTTTAATTTCTGCAACGAGCTCACTATTTTTCGCCAATCTTTTAGGTATCCCATTATCAACGAGTGAAGTGACAGTGGGAGCAGTTGTAGGTGTAGGAATTGCCTATAAAGTGTTATACATTAAATCATTACTTGTTATCATATCGTTTTGGGTAATAGTTCCAATTGTAGCGTTTGTCATTGCATTTGTCTCTGGGAAGTGGCTGTATAAATTACGAGTTAAGGGCTTGCTAAAAGATCATCCAATATTAACGATTCTCCTTGTGTTCGCTGGATTTTTCGAAGCATTTTCAGCAGGGATGAATAACGTAGCAAATGCAGTTGGACCTCTTGTAGGTGCAGGGATGATGAGTGTAACAACAGGCATATTGCTTGGTGGGGCATTTGTGGCGCTTGGCTCAATGCTTCTTGGAAAACGAGTGCTTGAAACAAACGGTAAAAAAATTATGCGCTTTGAGAAGGCAGAAGGGGTACTAATATCGAGTACAGGTGCACTCCTAGTCGGTGTAAGCTCTATTTTTGGACTTCCCGTGCCATTAACCCAAGTAACATCCTCTTCGATTATCGGAATGGGGATGGCCAATAACGGAAAACAAATTTTCCATAAGCATATTGTGAAAAAGATAATCCGTATTTGGATTGTCTCGCCAATCTTTTCTTTAGCCATTTCTTATTTTTTAGTACAGCTATTCTTAGAAAAAGATTTCTATACCATCATATTAATTGGCAGTATTATTGTTGGAACGCTTGGTGTCATTAGCTTAATGCGAACAATGCGTGAAGAAGAGCGCTCAATATACGATGCGGGTGAAGGAATTTAATACCCGAAAACATATAAAACTAAGTAATTCAATAAAATTAGGAGGATATTTTGATGAGTTTACAACCACATGGTGGACTATTAGTGCAAGCAATTAATCTAGAGGAGGATGTAACACCTATAAAGAAAGTAATTGAACTTGATGCCATTTCACTAAGTGATTTAGAGCTAATTGCTATTGGTGGCTACAGTCCAATTGAAGGATTTTTAACGCAGGAAGATTATGAATCAGTTGTTGAACATACACGCTTAGCGTCTGGCGTGGTATGGAGTATTCCGATTACATTACCTGTAGCAGAGGATGTAGCGGCAACATTGCAGCCAGGTGATGAGGCTAAATTAGTATACGGTGATGCTGTTTATGGCGTTATTGAAGTTGCTGATATTTATGAGCCAAATAAGCAGAAAGAGGCATTGTTAATATACGGCACGGAGGATTTAGAGCATCCAGGTGTTAAAAAGTTGCATGAACGTCCAAGTATTTATGTGGGCGGAAAAATTACATTAGTAAAACGACTAGAGCAAAGGTTCCCAGCCTATTCATTTGATCCGTTTGAAACACGTCAAATTTTTGAAGAAAATGGGTGGAAAACAATTGTTGGCTTCCAAACACGGAATCCTGTACATCGAGCACATGAATATATTCAGAAGGCTGCACTTGAAACAATTGATGGATTATTTTTAAATCCACTAGTTGGGGAAACGAAATCAGACGATGTTTCAGCCGCAATTCGCATGGAGAGCTACGAAGTTTTGCTGAAAAATTATTATCCTGAAAATCGTGTGCAACTAGGGGTGTTTCCAGCTGCCATGCGTTATGCAGGACCAAAGGAGGCTATTTTCCATGCACTTGTACGAAAAAATTATGGCTGTACACACTTTATCATTGGGCGTGACCATGCAGGTGTTGGTGATTACTATGGCACATACGATGCACAAAAAATCTTTGAACAATTTACGGAAGATGAATTAGGAATTATTCCATTAAAATTTGAGCATAGCTTCTATTGCAACAAATGTGAGGGAATGGCAACAACGAAAACTTGTCCACATGATAGCTCTGCTCATGTCATTTTATCGGGTACTAAGGTTCGTGAAATGTTACGTAATGGCGAAGTGCCTCCTAGTAAATTTAGCCGTAAAGAGGTTGTGGATGTATTGATTAAAGGAATGCGTAAGGAGGTTTTAAAGTGAGTTCAAATATCGTTTGGCATGAAGCTTCCATTACGAAAGAGGAGCGCCGTACACAAAACAAGCATCAAAGCTTTATTTTATGGTTCACTGGTTTATCAGCATCTGGAAAATCTTCGGTGGCGAATGCATTTGCACGCCGACTCTTTGAACGTGGCAATCAAGCATTTGTCTTAGATGGTGATAATGTTCGCCATGGCTTAAATAAGGATTTAGGATTTGATGAAGCTAGTCGAAAGGAAAATATAAGACGAATTGGAGAGGTATCTAAGCTTTTTGTGGAAAATGGACAAATTGTTCTAACTGCTTTTATTTCACCTTACCGAGAAGATCGTCAAGTTGTCCGTCAGCTTGTGGAAGTTGGGGAATTTATAGAGGTTTATGTGAAGTGTTCTGTTGAAACATGTGAAAAGCGTGATCCAAAAGGTCTTTATAAAAAAGCGCGAAATGCGGAAATTCTAAACTTTACTGGAATCAGTGCACCCTATGAAGAACCGGAAAATCCAGAAATTACTTTAGACACAGAACTTAATTCTATCGAAGAATGCGTAGACCAGCTCACAGACATATTAACTTCAAAAGGATATATTTAGGCTTAATAACCACGAGTAATAGTGGTGTGTTTATATTTAATAAATTTGCTTTCATAAAGAATCTGCTTACTCCTGAGGAAGCAGATTTTTTTAACTGCTTTCAGCGGTGTTTAAACAGCCGCTAAAAAGGACAAAGCTGGTTCCGGACGCAATTATGCCGAGGTATATTTGATTGAGAAATTTACCCATTTTTATAGAACGTTCCCAAATGTTGTGAGATGATTAAATCATCAATCATTATAGGAGATGAAAGAAATGAGCATACATATTCAACTATTAACCGAGGATATTATAAACCAGAAATTATTAAATGAAATATTGGAACTTTGGAATGAAAATGCCATAGAAACTGCAAATTGTGAATTAGGAGAGAGTGAAAGGAAGGGAATTCAAGAACAGCTAGAACAATATATTAAATCAAAATATGGGGCCATTTATATAGCAACGAATGAAAATAATGAAATGATTGGTTTTGGAATGGCTTCGATCAAAAGAGATTTTATTTACGATATGAACTATGGCCAAATAGACGAAGTATATGTAGTACCAGTATATAGAAGACAGAAGGTTGCTAAACGTCTAGTAGATGACTTAGTGATTTGGTTTAATGACGAGCATGATACTTCAGTAGTAAATGTTTATGTAGATTTAGAAAATGACTTAGCACTAAATTTTTGGGAAGGTATTGGTTTAGAAAAAGAATTTTTTATGCTATCAAACAATTAAAAAAGTGGCCAATGAAGTCTATTCGTTGGCCACTTTTTTGAAAAGTTATTTAATGCCTTGTTCCTTTTTCATCCGATCAATTTCAGGCCCAAGCTCGTCGTGAATTGTACCTTTCCAAGGTTTTACACCAGCAATGTATGAGGAGCGAGTCATTATATGCCCTCCGACAGGACCTGTGATGAACAGGAACAGTATGCCAAGCAAAATGCGGGGATTAAAGTGATCTTCAATAAGCCAGAAGTGAAAGAATACGCCAATGAGTACGCACATAACACCGAGCGTTGCACTTTTAGAAGCAGCGTGGGCACGTGTGTACAAATCAGGTAAACGGACAAGACCAATGGCTGTCACGACAATAAATAGCACCCCGATAGAAATGAAAAAGATAACTAAACTATTAGCGAGTATTGTCACGTTTAATGATATCTCCTTTCTCTATGAATTTAGAGAAAGCAACCGTACCGATAAACGATAAAATCGCTAACAATAATATAATCTCTAGGAAGAAGCTTGTTTCAACCAATACTGAAAACAGTCCAATTAGCGAGATGACTGATACACCTAATGAATCCAATGCTACCACACGGTCGGATGCAGAAGGTCCTTTAACCATTCGATAAATAACTGCAACCATCGATAAGCAAATCACCACAATTGCAGTAATAATAAACGTTGTCATGATTTACTCACCTCCAAAATCGCTTTCTCAAATGAATCCCGAATTGCAGTAATTGCTTCATCGACATCACTCATGTCGATAGCATGTACATACAAAGTTTTTGCATCATCTGATACGTGCACTACTACAGTACCAGGTGTTAACGTAATGAGACTCGATAATAATGTAATTTCCCATTCTTGTGTTAAAACAGTAGGATAGGCGAAGAACGCAGGCTGCATATCCAACTTTGGCTTTAAGACCACTCGAAGCACTTGTATATTCGCTAACACTAACTCTTTTAAAAAGAGTAAAGTCAATTTAATGATTGCCCATATGCGGTAGACGTAAAGACGGGTTGTAAAAAATCTACGCATAATAACGAGTAATACAATACCGAGAATGAACCCAATGATAAAGCCTGTTGCTGTGTAATTAGAAGAAAGGAACATCCAAACGAAGGCAAGCATAACATTTAAAATAATTTGAAATGCCATATCTCTAATCCTCCTTCAATACAGCATCTATATAAATAGATGGATCACTTAATAGTTTTGCTGCATCGTCCATAAATGGTGTAATCCATTCAGAACCAACGCCATACGCTACGGTAATGAGCACTAGAATAACAGTAGGCATGAATAGTGTATGATAGACTTTTTTATCGACAGTACCTGTCGTTTCTTTTTCCTCACCCCAAAAGGCATAAAGGAAAATACGAATAACGGACAATAACACGAGAAGTGACGAAGCTAAAATAAAAATACTGCTCCAGTTACTGCCTGCTTCAAAGCCTCCCTGAGCAATTAACAGCTTTCCGACGAAGCCACTAAGTGGGGGAATCCCTGCTAAACCAAATGCTGCAATTAAATAGAACCAACCGAGGGCAGGGTATTTATTCATTAGACCGCCCATTTTTCGTAAATCAGATGTGCCCGTAATGTAAATCACTATACCTATTAACATAAAGAGCGCTGCTTTTATAAGCATGTCATGAATTAAATAGAACATGGCACCTTTTAGGGCGATTTCATTCATTTGAGATACACCGAATAAAATAACACCTACAGCAATGACGATATTATAGATAATGATGAGCTTCACATCGTGATAGGCAAGAGCACCGATACAGCCCGCAATAATTGTTGCAACTGCTAATGCCATTAGTAGATCATGCGTATATGATAAATCATGAACGAAGAACAATGTATATGTTCGAGTAATCGCGTAAATGCCAACCTTTGTTAATAGTGCACCAAATAGCGTTAGTACTGGTATTGGAGCTGCCGCATATGAAGTTGGAAGCCAGAAGTATAACGGGAAAATAGCCGCTTTTAACCCAAATACCATTAAAAATAGTACAGCTATAACCGTAACAATACCTGGCTGATTAATGTCAGCAATTTTTACAGCAATATCTGCCATGTTTAATGTGCCTACTACTGAGTAAAGGAAGGCAACTGTTATAACAAACAATGCAGAAGAAATAACATTAATTAAAATATATTTAATGGAACCTTTAAGCTGTCCTTTTTCGCCCCCAAGAACGATGAGCAAATAAGAGGCCATTAACAATACCTCGAAGAATACGAAAAGGTTAAAAATATCGCCTGTCGTAAATGCCCCGTTCACCCCAGTTAAAATAAACATGATCCCAGGATAATAGAAGAAGCGTTCGCGTTCCTTTGTGATGGAACCAAAGCCATACCAAACAACAAAGATGGCAATCAGAAGCGTTGTTGTGACAAGTAGTGCGGACACCATATCTGAAACCATCGTTATACCATACGGCACAGGCCAGTCCCCGAACGTCACCTTTTGTATACCGTCATTCTTCACCTTTATAAGCAGTGAAAGGGCTGATATAAGTGCGAGCCCTATACCAAGTAATGCGAATGAACGCTGGTATTTTAAGTTTTTTTGCCCAAACATCAAAATTATACCGAAGAAAAACGGAATGATAATGGGTAGTAGAAGGAAGTTATTCATCCTCATCACTTCCTCTCATTAAGCTTATATCATCTGTCTCGAGCTCTTGGTAAGAACGGTAAGCAAGTACAAGGAAGAAAGCAGTTACCCCAAAGCTAATAACAATCGCTGTTAAAATAAGCGCTTGTGGTAATGGGTCTGCAAAAGTTTTTGCCCCTTCCTTTAAAACAGGTGGTGCTTCTCCACCAAGCCCGCCCATCGTTAAAATGAGAAGGTGAGCACCATGACTTAAAAGCCCTGTCCCGATTATAATACGCAATAAGCTTTTGGATAAGATTAAATAAACCGCTGCCATAAACAAAAAGCCTATGACAAACGCCATAATTATTTCCATTATTCATCCTCCCCAATCGTTTGAATAATGGTCATCGTAACGCCGACAACAACCAAATAGACACCGCTATCAAAAAGCATAGCCGTGTGTAATGACTGTTTGCCTAGAAGCGGTAAATCGAAATAATCAAAGAAATGTGTGAAAAACGGTTTACCTACAAACATTGGGAAAGCGGCTGTTGCTAGGGCTAGAAGTAAGCCAATTGCAGTTAAATACGTATAATTTATTGGTAAAACTTTACGAACCGTATTTAAATCAAAGGCAAGGACTAAAAGTACGATAGCACTCGATGTTAAAAGTCCACCGACAAAGCCGCCCCCAGGTGTGTAATGACCAGCAAGGAAAATATGAATGGAGAAGAAGAAAATAATGAAGAATACAATTTTTGTTGTAAATTGTATAATGACATCATTTGTTTTCATGCGATTTCTCCTTTCTATTCATGCGTAGCTTGATCATTGCTAAAATGGCCATTCCAGCAATACCTAGCACTGTAATTTCAAATAATGTATCAAAGCCACGGTAGTCTACTAAAATTACATTGACAATGTTTCCACCGCCAGCTTTTGAATAAACTGTTTCCTCATAATACTTCGAGATAGTCGGAATCAATTTTTGTGAATGTGCAGACAGTGCTATAAGCGTAACCATAACACCGACAGCAATGGAAACAATTGCCCGATTTAATTGGAATCGCATGCGCTCTTCTCGTTTTCCAAGCTTCGGCAGATGATAAAACGCTAGTAAAAATAGCGCAACAGAAATCGTTTCAATGACAAGTTGTGTCAATGCTAAATCAGGAGCATTAAAAATAACGAAGAACAATGCTACTGTGTAGCCGACAGCACCAAGACCTATAATCGCTGTTAAGCGTGACTTTGCTAAAATTGTAATGGCTGTTCCAATGACTAATACTACGACTAAAATGATTTCGTAAGGACTAATAGGTGCAGTATCTTGGAAGGAGACTGTAAAGGCCTTCTTCACAAATAAGGAACCTATGACAATCGCGGCAATACTACTAAACATATATAGCAGGTAATGACGCATAGAGCCTGTCATATATAGACGTGATACACGATTTAATCCTACGTCCAGTCCAAGCATTATTTTGTCGTATGCATTATTCAATGTTAAAGATCGTGGGAATTTTTGATAAATACCCTGCCATTTCGGTAATGATACAAACAATAGAACCCCAATAATTACTATGCCAAATGTCATGATTAATTCGGGTGTAATTTCACCATGCCAAGCCGCCACGTGAATATTAATATCCTTTGGTGAATCATATAAGAATGGCTGAATGGCTTGTACTGCTGGCTTTACAAAAGTATCCCCTACTAGGTTCGGAATAAAGAAGATTGTTACCACTAATGCTGCTAAAATCATCGGTGAAATCAGCATGCCAATTGGTGCCTCATGTGGTTTGTGAGGTAATTTCTCTGGTGTATATTTACCAGTAAATGTTCTGAAAACAAAATAGAAACTATAGACAAATGTAAAAATACTAGCAATCCAAGCGACAATCGGGAAGAGTGCTCCCCATGTATCAAAGCCGAAAAATTCAAAATTTTGCAGTGCAAGCATTGCTGTTAAAAACATTTCCTTACTTAAGAAGCCGTTAAATGGCGGTAGACCGGCCATTGATAAGCTTCCGATTGCCGCGACTGTAAAGCTAAGCGGCATAATACTCATTAAGCCACCGAGCTTACGAATATCACGTGTACCTGTTTCATGATCGACAATACCTGCAATCATGAATAAGCTTCCTTTAAATGTTGCATGGTTGATCAGGTGGAAGATCGCCGCAAAAGCAGCAAATTTAATCGTATCTGTTGCCCCATTTCCATGAAATGCTAAGGCACTAGCTCCGAGCAATGACATAATAAGGCCAAGCTGACTCACTGTAGAGAACGCAAGGATTCCTTTTAAATCTGTTTGTTTCACAGCAAAGAACGAACCCCAGAATAGCGTTAAAATACCTACGCCTGTAACGAGCCATACCCAAAGCTCAGAAACTGCGAAAATTGGTGTAAAGCGTGCTACTAAATAAATACCTGCCTTTACCATTGTTGCGGAGTGAAGGTATGCACTTACTGGTGTTGGCGCTTCCATTGCATCTGGTAACCAAATGTAGAATGGGAATTGTGCAGATTTTGTAAATGCGCCTAAAAGTATTAAAACGAGTGACCAAGTGAACATTGGATGCTGCACTAAGTTAGGTGCCATGACAATAAGTTCACGGATTGAATACGTTCCTCCCATTAAATACAGAAGGATGAATCCTCCTAACATCATTAAGCCGCCGCCGACTGTAATCATCATTGATTTAAGTGCACCAAAGCGAGATGCATCACGAGAATACCAGTAGCCAATTAGTAAAAATGACGAAATGGATGTTAGCTCCCAAAAGAAGTACAAAGAAATTAAATGATCTGACTGTACTACTCCTAGCATTGCGGTCATAAATAGTAATAAGTAAACATAAAAATTATGTAATCTTTCTTTATGTTTGTCTAAGTAAAAAATAGAGTAAAGTACGACTAACGAGCCAATTCCGGTAATGAGTAATGAGAACAGCAAGCTAAGTCCGTCTAAATAAGAAACGACGGAAATATCAAGCGATGGAATCCAAGGAAGCTCTTCAAGAAAAACTTTACCATCTGCTACTTTTGCGATATATGAGGCGTAAATAATCGCGAGTGTAGCAGGGACTGCAAGAACAAACCAGCCTGTGTGAATATTTTTAATGCGTTTATATAAAAATGGCACAAATATTGCAGCAAGCATTGGAATGAAAATATAAAGTACTTGTAACAAAAAAATCCTCCTTTATGCAAGTAAGTAGGTTAATTATAACGCACTTTTTGTATGAATGCATATGCACTCATAGGATTTAGCTTGCGATAGTGGAAGAATTTTGGATATATTATAAATAAGAAGTTATCAATAAAAATAGAGGAAAAAAATTTTTATGAGAAACCCTTATATTTATGGTTATCTACCATTGATTACGATTTTGTTATTTAGTTTGACGTTTGGTATGTATGCTGTAAGTGAATCATTGCAAGTTTTTCATGCAATTGGTGTATATTCTGGCATGCGGGAGTTTTTATCTGATTTCGAGCTCCGTGTTTTTTTACTAATTGTCTTTGCGGGAATCTTTTTTATGTTATTTTCAGCATTAAAATTAGTAGGGGAAACGATTCATGAGCTTGGAATGTTATTTTTCTCAAAGGATAATGATGGTGCGACAGTTCATCAAGCACGAGGCGGATATATCATATTATTAGTTGGTGCAATATGTTCAGCCTTTGCTATTCAATTTATTTACGTATTAGTAGGTATTTTTGTCTTAACCGTTTTTATCTACTTTATTTACCTTATCTATAAAATGAGCCATTTTATGTCGATGAGTGGAACGATTGGCTTACTAGTATTTGAGCTATTTATGTGGACAATACTATTATCGCTAATAATTTATGTTGTTTTAAAATTGTATAATGGCATCTTGGCAAGCTTGCCGTTTGCACATTAAATGCCTCGATTTTCATTAAGTATTTATCCAATTACATAATACCGTTCAACGAGAAAAGGAGCGGCCCAGAGTGATGAATTTCACTTAGGGCTGCTCCTTTTCATTGAGAATATATGACTATTTACTGTAGTAAAACATTAAATAGTTGATGGTGAATCTTATAGTCTTCTAATCTTTCCATAGATTGTGGCTTATCATAGCCTAGCCAAACTGCTGCTGTGTATTCATCGTTTAATCCTGCAAGCCAGTAGTCGCGATAGTTGTTAGTTGTTCCTGTTTTCGCACCGACATAGTTACTTCTACTATAAACGCCTTGTCCTGTACCTCGAGTAACAACATCTGAAAGGATTGAACGCATATTCTTAACCGTTTTAGGTGACCAAATTTGATCGCGTGCTGGATCCCAGCTGTAAAGCTCCGTTCCATCAGCTGCTGTTACTTTACGGATGCTATGGGCTTGCGCGTATGAGCCGTCTATAAAGCTTGTATAAGCGTCTGCTAGCTCGAGTGCTGTAACACCATACGTTAAACCTCCCAAGGAGACAGCATAATTATGGTCTTTTGCCACGATGGAGCGAAAGTTAAAACGATCTAAGTAACTAAATGCTGTATCAATTCCGACTGTGTTCAACAGACGGAGAGCCGATGTATTGTAGCTATATTGAAATGCTACTCGAATTGGTACATCACCGTATTTAAAGCCGCCATAGTTTTGAGGACAAAATGAACCGACACAATAACTGCCACCACTCACTATAGAATCAGGTGTGTGTGCTGTCGTTTCAAAGAACGGTGCATATACCGCTAATGGCTTAAAGGCAGAGCCTGGCTGACGCGTTCCTTGAAAGGCTCGATGATAACCAAACTTTTCATAGTTCTTCCCTGCATACAGACTAACTACTTCACGGGATTTATTATCAATAACTGCTCCGGCTGCTTGTAATTGGCCTGGGCCTAGAATGGCAGTCATCTTTTTCTCATCATTTGCTTGTTTGTCTGGATTAAGCGCGGTATAAATCGTTAATCCATTTTGAAATAATATATTGAGTCGATTGTCTAGCTGCGCTTTGATTTTTTTCTTTTCTTCTTCACTTTGTGTTTTTGCAAGACGATCTGCATAGCCTTCTTTTTCTGCAACTAACCATTTAAGCTCTTGTAGGACGTATGTGCTGTACATTGGGTAGCTTTGCGCTTTATTCTTTACATTTAATGTTATCGTTTCAGCTTTATGTGTATTAGCATCTTCTTTTGTAATAGCGCCGCTAGTTGCGAGTGTATCTAATAACCGCTCTTGTCTCGCTTTTGTTTTATCAAAATTTTTAAAAGGATTATAAAGTGAGGGGTTATTTGGAATGGCCGCAATAAATGCAATTTCAGCTATAGATAATTCTTGGAGTGGTTTTTGAAAATAATAGGTAGCTGCTCCGCCAATTCCATAAACTTGATTGCTAAAATAGGCTTCATTTAGATACATCGTTAAAATCGTGTCTTTATCAAATTCTTTCTCAATCTCATAGGAGTAAAAAACTTCTGTTAATTTTCGTTCATATGTTTTTTCATCGGATAAATAACGCATACGAACGAGTTGCTGTGTAATAGTGCTGGCACCTTGAGACGTTGAATTCGTGCTTGAGTTAGCAACAACTGCACGGACGATTGCACTGAGGTCAAAGCCGATATGCTCATAAAAATGAGCGTCCTCACTTGCGATGAAAATTTCCTGGGCAATTTTTGGGATCTCTTGTAGTGTTAGAGGTTGCCTCCATTCGACATATTCCTCGCTAAATGTGTTGCCGTTTTGATCAATAAGTGTTATTGGAAGTTGTGGCTGAACTTCCGGTAAGTGAATAGCGCTAGCAATTTGCTCCTCATGCGCTTTTGCCGCATGGATTTCCGTCCTAATATTTGTACTAATCCACCAAAGGACAGGTAAGGATAGTAAAATGATAATAAAACCAAAAGCCTTTTTCATGTGTGCCTCCACTCTAAATATGAGTCACTCAAAAGAATAACATATTTTGGATGGTTTCCAAATACTCGTTCCGACCTATTTGCACTTTTGTTGACTCTTCGGCAAAGCGAGTTGATTTCCGTTCCGACTGGGCGCTTTGTTGCTGCCGCTTCGCTTTCGCACAGTTAAAACATTTGTTGCTGCCGCTTCGCTTTCGCACAGTTAAAACATTTGTTGCTGCCG